>JBKOZX010000036.1:0-5924 GCA_046726115.1 Actinomycetota bacterium
GGTCTCGACCAGTCTCATTTCTCCCTATCCCGCGAGATCACGGACACCACGCCCGGCCTCTTCGCAGTCGCTCGCGTCCCGCGCCGCTGACGCTCCCAGCCCCGCCGGGCCGCGGGCGGCCAAATGATGTCGTTTTGCGTAGTTCGGCGCTACGCTCGCCCCTTTCACGGGGACGCGGGGGACACGGGACGCCGTGGAACGAGAAGGCGGGCTCACCTATCAGCCGGCGCTCGACGGCTTGCGCGCGTTCGCGGTCGCCGCAGTCATTGCGTACCACTTCGGCGCCGGATGGATGCCCGGTGGGTTCCTCGGCGTCGACGCCTTCTTCGTGCTGTCGGGCTTCCTTATCACGTCGCTGCTGCTGAGCGAGTGGGAACGTGGGCACCGACGCCGGCGTATCAACCTGCCCGGTTTCTGGGCTCGCCGGGCGCGCCGCCTGCTCCCCGCGCTGCTCGTCGTCCTGGGCGCCATCGCGTTGTACGCGGTCACGCTCGCTCCGACCGATCAGCTGCGATCGCTGCGCGCCGACGGGTTCGCCAGCCTCTTCTACGTGGCCAACTGGCGGTTCGTGCTGAGCGGTCAGTCGTATTTCGCCCTGTTCACCGTGCCGTCGCCGATGCGACACCTGTGGTCGCTCGCGATCGAGGAGCAGTTCTACCTGGTGTGGCCGCTGGTCGTGCTGGCGTGCCTACGCGTCGGCCGCGGCTCGCGCGCGGTGCTGACTGGGGTGTGCGTGGCAGGGATCGCGGCGTCGGTCGCGATCATGGCGCTGCTGTACGAGCCCGCCGACCCGTCACGGGCGTACTACGGAACCGACGCCCGGGCGCACACCATCCTCGTCGGAGCGCTGCTCGCACTCCTGCTCCTGCGCCGTCGCCCCCAGAGTCGCGGCGCGATCACGGGGCTCCACGTGCTCGGGGTCGTCGCCGCTGCAGCGTGCGTCTGGGCGTGGGTGAACGAGAGCGATCAGGGGTCCGGCCTCTACCACGGCGGATCGTTGCTGTTCGCGATCGCGGTCGCGGTCGTTATCGCGTCGGCGGTGCAGCCGGGTCCCTCACCCCTGCGCGCCCTCCTCTCGCTCGGCGTCTTGCGCTGGATCGGCATGATCTCGTACGGGCTCTACCTGTGGCACTGGCCCGCGACGGTCATCCTCAACGAGTCGCGAACAGGCTTGTCGGGAGCGCCGCTGGCGATGCTGCGCCTGGCGGTGACCGTCGGCGCAGCCGCGTTGTCCTTCTACCTCGTGGAGCAGCTGATCCGCCGGGGCGCGCTGCGCGGCTGGCGAGCACGGATCGCCGTGCCGACCGGGTTCGCGGCCGCCGCCGGCCTGCTCGTGGTCACCACCATCGGCGCATCGGCGGCGACGCCCCTCGAGCGGGTGCAGGTGGGCCAGAAGCTCCACGGAAACTCGACCTCCACCGCCGCCCGCGGCGCCGGCGCCGGCACGCCCGCATCGGGTCCGCGCATCCTGCTGGTCGGTGACTCCATCCCGTACACCCTGTTGCCGGGCCTTCAACCGTTAGCTGCGAAGCGGGGCGTCACGCTCGACACCGCCCTGGTGGCCGGGTGCGGCGTCGTCGGCGGCGTGGCGACGTACTTCGACGGCGGGCTTCCGCCCCAAGCGCGCGGGTGCGAGAAGCTCGTCGACAACTACGAGCAGGAGTCACTCACGAGCGATCAACCCCAGCTCGTGGTCTGGATGAGCATGTGGGAGGTGAACGACCGCATCGTGAACGGCCAGCTCGTCCGGTTCGGCAGCAACGAGTGGGACCGCATGATGCTGGGCATGATCGACGAGGCCGCGACTCGGCTCACGTCGGGTGGCGCCCATCTCGTCATCACCACCGTCGCCGCCCGGGCGTCGAGCGACTTCGCGCCGGCAAATCCGGACGAAGACCGTCGCTACATCAGGCTGAACGAGCTGTACCGCGAGTACGCACGCCAGCACCCGCAGACGGTGTCGGTGGTCGACTTCGCACGAGAGGTGTGCCCCGATACGTCACCGTGCCCGCGCACCGTCGACGGCATCGACCCGCGCCCGCATGACGGGCTGCACTTCACTCCGGAAAGCGCGCGCTGGGCGGCACCGCTTCTGCTGGACGCCGTGCTCGCGTGCCGTGAGTCCGCGCTCGGGTGGAGGTGCCCGGACACCCCGAACGTCGCGCCAGGACGTCAATCGACCCACAAGTAGCATCGCCCGTCATGGCGGACACGGCCGGTGGACTCGAGAGCTCGGCGCGGGCGCGCGGCGTCGAACGCGTCAAGTTCCCGTGCTTCGACGGCTTCCGTGCCCTTGCCGCCATCAGCGTGCTCGTCACGCACGTTGCCTACCTGAGCGGCTTCGACATCCACTCCCGCTTCGGCGCATTCGCCGCCCGCATGGACGTGGGTGTCGCGGTCTTCTTCATGATCTCGGGCTTCCTGCTCTACCGGCCCTTCGTGGCCTCGCGCATCGCGGGCCGACACGGCCCCCGCCCGGCGAGCTACTTCTGGCGCCGGGCGTTGCGCATCCTCCCCGCATACTGGCTCGCCCTCACGATCACGGTCTTCGTGCTGCACGTCCCGAAGGAGCTCCCGTCGGCGAAGAACCTCTTCCTCTTCTACGGGCTCCTCCACCCGTACAGCGTCGACAACTTCTTCGGGCCGATCCTCTCCTCGTACACGCTCACGACCGAGATCTCCTTCTATGTCTTCCTGCCGCTCTACGCCTTCGTCATCGCCCGTGCCACCGCGACGCCGCAGCCCCAGGCGCAGATGCGACGCGAGCTCGTGCTCCTGGCCGGGCTGGTCGCCGCCGGCCTCGTCTACCGCGCCGTGGTGACTGCGGCTGACTTCGACGCCACCCGGACCGCGCAGCTCCAGAACGTGCTGCCCGGTTGGGTCGACGTGTTCGCCATCGGGATGGTGCTCGCCGTGATCAGCGCGTGGATCACCCAGCGGCGCGTGGCCGCGCCCGCGGGACTCGATCGGCGCTGGGCCCCACCGGTCTGCTGGGCTCTGGCCGCCGCTTCATTCGTCGCGATCTCGCTCTGGATCGGCAAACCGCCCCGTGGCCAGGTGACGTACACCTTCTGGGAAGACATGGGCATCCACTATCTCTATCTGGCCGTCGCGCTGTTCTTTCTCCTGCCGGGCATCTTCGGGTCGCAGCGTGAAGGCGCGATCCGCCGCCTGCTGCGAAGCCCGGCGGTCGTGTTCCTCGGATTGATCTCCTACGGCCTGTACCTCTGGAACGAGACCCTCATGGAGAAGTACATCGAGTGGACGAGCAGCACGCCGTTCAACACCTCGTTCCCGGTCATGCTGCTGACCGTCTTCGTCGCGACGTCGGTGGTCGCCACGATCAGCTACCTCGTCGTCGAGAAGCCCGTGCTCTCGCTCAAGTCCTGGGTCCCCGACCGGCGACCGGCCCGGAGCTCGGTCACGTGAGACTCGGGCGCAAGGCTTCGCTGTGGATCAACGAGGCGCTCGATCGCTACCTGCCGCCGGCGATGCGCGATTCGAAGGTGTTCGGGAACCTCGCTCGAAGAATGTACGGCCAGCTCACGGTCGACATCGTCGACCTGAAGGACAAGGCCTTCTATCTCTCTCGCGCCGAGTTCGCGACCTTCTACCAGAGCCTCCGCTCGCGCTTCGACCAGGGCGTCACCGATCTCACACCCGAGTCACTCGCCGGGGTGTTGCGCGCGGTGCAGGGCGAGAGCGTGCTCGACGTCGCGTGTGGCCTCGGGTACGTCTGCGAACAGCTGGCGCCCTATCACGAGGTCGTCGGATGCGACGTCGCGGTCTCCGCCGGCCGGCGCGGCACGCACCCGAACGTCCGCTGGTGCGACGGGAACGTCGAGGAGCTCCCGTTCCGCAACCGGGCGTTCGACACCGTGGTGTCAACGCACACGCTCGAGCACGTCCAGCATTTCGGCGTCGCGCTCAACGAGCTGCGGCGTGTCGCCCGGCAACGGATCGTCGTCGTCGTTCCCCATCAACGCCCCTACAAGGCGACCTTCAACCCCCACATCCACTTCTTCCCCTACAAATTCTCGCTGCTCGCCTGGACCGGCACCGCGCACCCGCACACGCTCGACCTCGTGGGTGGCGACTGGCTCTACGTCGAGGACGTAGTCCCGGAGGTCAGCCCGCGCTCGCCGTAGCATGGACGGCTGGTGGCCCGGACGCTGATCATCGTTCCCGCGCTGAACGAAGAGGAGAGTCTTCCCGCCACGCTCAAGGAGCTGCGGGAGGTCGTCGACGAGCACGACGTCGTCGTCATCGACGACGGCTCGACCGACGCGACCGCGGACGTCGCCCGCCGCGCCGGGGCCGTCTCGGCCCAGCTGCCGTTCACCCTCGGCGTCGGCGGCGCAGTGCGAGTCGGGCTGCACTACGCCCAGCAGAACGGCTACGACCGCGCGGTCGTGCTCGACGCCGACGGTCAGCACGACCCGGCGGGGATCACCGCCCTGCTCGACGCGCTCGACGCGGGCGCCGACATGGCCGTGGGCAACCGCTTCGCCGAGGGTACGACGGAGTACCACGTCGGGCGTACCCGCCGTCAGGCCATGCGTTTCCTCGTGCTGATCGTGCGGGCACTCACCGGTCAGCGCTATTCCGACGTCACGTCGGGCTTCCGCGCCTACGACCGCCCGGTGATCGAGCTCCTCGCCCGTGAGTACCCGGTCGAGTACCTCGCCGACACGGTCGAAGCGCTCCTGATCGTTCGCTACGGCGGGTTCCGCGTCGACGAGGTCCCGATCACCATGCGCCCCCGGGCCGCCGGTGTCCCGTCGACGGGGCGCGTGAAGCTGGTCATCAACTACCTCCGGCTCCTCATCGGCATCGTCGGCTCGGCGTCGCGCCGGGCCCGTCTCCGAAAGGACGAACCATGATCGGCCTCCCTAGAGGGTCGCTCAGTGGCCAAGCCCACGTCCTCATCATCGTCGCCACTGTCCTCATCGCGCTGTTCATCTTCCGGCTGGTGCGGGCGCGCCAGCTGCGCAGCAAGTACGCGCTCTTGTGGCTCGTGATCGGGTTGGCGCTGCTGCCGTTGGCGGCAGTCCCAGGTGTGCTCAACACCGTGTCCGAGTGGCTCGGCGTCCTCTACTCCCCCACGATCTTCCTGTTGGTCGCGGTCGGGTTCCTGTTCCTCATCGTCGTGCACTACTCGTGGGAGCTGTCGCGGTTGGAGAACCGTACCCGCACCCTCGCCGAGGAGCTGGCGCTGCTGCGCACGCGACTCGACGAGCAGGATCCCGCGGCACGCGCGGTCCCGGACGCCACCTAACAACTCCGCCGGCGACGCGCCCAGCTGCTCTTAGCGAGGCGCGGCGCCGGTCGGGACGCCGGTGACGGAGGGAACCGCCGGCTCCTCCGCCGCGGGCAACGGGCTCGGTGCCAGTCGCAACAACCCGCGCAGTGCAACGATGGCGATCGCGTACGCGACCAGGGCGAGGAACAGTACGATCCGGAAGCCGAACGTCATGGCCAGGATCGTCGAGAGGACGGCGCCGACCACCGACGCGAAGCCGTTGACCGCCCATCCCCACGCGACGTACTCGCGCGGGTACTTCGTGAGGCCGGCGACGGCGCCAAGACCCAGCGGCATGAAGAACCCGAGGCACACGCCGAGCGGCGCGAGGACGAGGAACGCGAGCGTGAGCCGGCCCGCGAATGGCCACCCGAGGAGCGCGTCGGTCATGAGCGGCAGGCCGAACTGGTAGAAGACCGTGAGCACGACGATGACGGCGAACAACACCGCCACGACGCGACCGGGCCGGTCCATCGAACGCGCGCTGAGGAACGCGCCGACACCGGTGAAGATCAGGATCGACGCCAGGGTGACGGTCAGCGAATACGTCGGATACCCGAGGAACAGCGTCAACCGCTGTATGAGTGTGATCTCGAAGAAGATGAAGCCGAGCCCGATCGCC
>JBKOZX010000037.1:0-8629 GCA_046726115.1 Actinomycetota bacterium
CACCAATGCTGAATCGTCGGCAGCGTCAGATGTGTATAAGAGACAGCCCAGGGCCGCCGCGCCGAGGCGCTCCGCCTGCGGGCGAGCGCCGAGACGGCGCGCCGGCCGCGCACCACGGGCGAGCGCGCCGCCGTGGGCCTCAATCATGGGGTGATGGCGGTGCTCCTCGGCGTCCCGATCGCCGTGCTCGTCGAGCGCTCGTTCCATCCTTCGGGCGGCTTCGGGTTCGGCTTCTACCGGGCGCTGTCGGAGCTGCGTCGCACGAGCACCATCTTCGTGCCGCCGATCGAGGCGGTCCGCAACTCCATCGTGTTCGCGTCGATCGCGACCGTCATCGCGCTCGTGATCGGGGGGCTCGCTGCGTTCGCGATCGCGGCGCCGCGGCGCGGGTCGGCGCGCATCTGGGGTCTCGACACGCTGCTGCTCCTGCCCCTCGGCGTCTCGGCGGTGACGATCGGCTTCGGCTTCCTCATCGCGCTGGACCGCCCGCCGTTCGACCTGCGCGGCTCCCCTGCACTCATCCCGATTGCGCACGCGCTCGTGGCGGCGCCGTTCGTCGCCCGGGTGATGATCCCGGTGCTGCGCTCGATCGACCAGCGGTTGCGCGACGCCGCCGCCCTGCTCGGCGCGTCGCCGGGGCGGGTGTGGCGGGAGATCGACCTGCCGATCGTGGCGCGCGCGCTGCTGGTCGCAGCGGGCTTCGCGTTCGCGATCTCACTGGGCGAGTTCGGGGCAACCATCTTCATCGCCCGCCCCGATTACCCGACCCTGCCCGTCGTGATCTTCCGGCTCCTCGGCCAGCCCGGCGCGCTCAACTTCGGCGCCGCGATGGCCGCGAGCGTCATCCTGATGGCCGTGACCGCGGTGGCGATCCTCGCGATCGAGCGGTTCCGGGTCGCCGGGATCGGGGAGTTCTGACCATGGACGAGACGACCGGCTGATGCTGCGCGTCGAGCAGCTCGAGGTGCGCTACGGGGCCGCCGTCGCGCTCGCCCGCATCGACCTCGTCGTCGGCGACGGCGAGGTCGTGTCCGTGCTCGGACCGAGCGGCAGCGGCAAGAGCACGCTGCTGCGCGCCATCGCCGGGCTCGAGCCGCCCGTGAACGGCCGCGTCGAGTGGGACGCCGACGACCTCACCGGCGTGCCACCCCACCTCCGCCAGCTCGGCCTGATGTTCCAGGACCACACGCTGTTCCCGCACCGCGACGTACTGGGCAACGTCACGTTCGGCCTGCGAATGCGCGGCGTACCGACCTCGCAGTCCGTGACCCGAGCCCGCGAGCTGCTGACCCTCGTCGGTCTCAGGGGCTACGACCACCGGCGGGTCACCGAGCTGTCGGGCGGCGAGCAGCAGCGCGTTGCACTCTCCCGCGCGCTCGCACCCGCCCCCCGTCTGCTCATGCTCGACGAGCCGCTGGGCTCGCTCGATCGCGCGCTGCGCGAGCGCCTGATGGTCGAGCTGCGCGAGCTGCTCACCCGGCTCGGGCTCACGTCCCTGTACGTCACGCACGACCACGACGAGGCGTTCGCGCTCGCGGACCGTGTCGCCGTGATGCACGACGGCCGCATCGAGCAGCTCGGCACGCCGGTCGAGGTGTGGGAGCACCCGGCCACCGAGTTCGTCGCGCGCTTCCTCGGGTACAACGTGACCGACGCCCTCGGTCCCGCACGCGTCGCGGTGCGTCCCGATGGCCTGCGATTCGCCCCGGACGGACCGGTCGCCGGCGTCGTCACGGCCCGCACGTTCCGCCGCGACCACTTTCTGCTCGAAGTAAAGGTCGCGGGGAGTGCGCCACTCGAGGTGGCGGTGTCGGGCGAGCCCATCCCCTACGTGGGCGACGCCGTGCGCCTCATCGCCGACACCGACGCCGTCGTGGACCTGCCCGGCTGATCGACCCCCCTGCCACCGTCAAGTCGCGGCATCTGCACCGAATCTCCACAGGTCCGGCGAGACTCCTGCGAAACCCGTTCCTTATCCTGGCGTGCGATGCCTCCGGCACCTGCGGCCGCCACCCCGGCCCGCACGATCGTCGTCATCGAAGACGAAGCCCCGATCGCGTCAGCGGTCGCGGCGCGCCTCCGCAGCGAGGGCTTCGCGGTCGAGGTTGCCCTCGACGGCCCGTCCGGCGTCGAGGTGTGCGAGCGCGTGCACCCTGACCTCGTCGTCCTCGACCTCATGCTGCCGGGCCTGGACGGCCTCGAGGTCTGCCGGCGCATCCAGCACGACCGGCCCTTGCCGGTGCTCATGCTCACCGCCCGCGACTCCGAGACCGACATGGTCGTCGGACTCGCGGTCGGGGCCGACGACTACCTGACGAAGCCGTTCAGCGCGCGCGAGCTTGTCGCACGCGTGCACGCGCTGCTCCGACGCGTCGAGCGCGCCGGAGCAGCCGCCAAGGCGGGCGGGACGATTCGCATCGGCGACGTCGAGCTCGATCTCGCCACTAGGCGCGTGCGTCGTGGCGGCGAGGACGTCCATCTCACGCCGACCGAGTTCGACCTGCTCGCGCACCTCGCCGGCCGCCCCGGTGAGGTGCTCACGCGTGAGCAGCTGCTCGCGCAGGTCTGGGGCTACCACGACGGGTCCGGGGCGCGCACGGTCGACTCCCACGTGCGCGCGGTGCGGCGCAAGCTCGGGCCCGACGTGATCCGCACGGTCCACGGCGTCGGCTACGCCGCCGACGACGCCGAGCTCACTGCCACCCCGGCTGCACGCGGGAGCAGCTCGTGAGCCGGCACCGCCCGCTCGACACGGTCCCGTCACTCAAGATCAAGCTCGGCGCCGTCATCTTCTCCGCCGTCGCGGTGACGGTGTTCGTCTACTGGCTCTGCATCAAGCTCGGCGTGTGGCCGTCCGTGAGCGGGGTCATCGCGGCGTCGTTGGCGCTCGTCATGGTGCGGTTCCTCGCGCGCGGCATGACCTCACCGTTGCGCGAGATGTCCGACGCTGCGAGCGCAATGGCCACGGGCAACTACGACCGCCGCGTCACCGCGACGTCCCGCGACGAGGTCGGCGAGCTGGCCCGGGCGTTCAACCGGATGGCAGCCGAGCTCGCCGAGACCGACCGGCTGCGCCGAGACCTGGTCGCCAACGTCTCGCACGAGCTGCGCACGCCGATCACCGCACTCCAAGCCGTCCTCGAGAACCTCGTCGACGGGGTGGAGGCACCCGACCCACAGACATTCCGCACGATGCTGGCCCAGGTGGAGCGGCTCGGGCGGCTCGTCACCCAGCTGCTCGACCTGTCGCGACTCGAGTCCGGGGCGGTCCCGCTCGACTGGAGCGAGTTCGACGTCAAGCCCGTCCTCGAGCACGCCGTGCGCGAGCAGCAGCTGCACGCGCCCGGCGTCGACGTCGCCGTCGTCGTCGAGACGCCCGGGCTCACCGCCGACGGCGACCCCGAGCGTGTGCACCAGGTCGTCGCCAACCTGCTCGAGAACGCGGTGCGCTACACGCCGACCGGAGGCCGCGTCGAGGTGCGCGCCCGGCGGGCTCCCGCAGGCGAGCAATCCGCGGTCACGATCGAAGTGTGCGACGAGGGGCCGGGCATCGCCGCCGCGGAGCAGGCGCGCGTGTTCGAGCGCTTCTACCGTGCCGACCCGGCGCGGGCGTCAAGCGACGGCGGGGCCGGCCTCGGCCTCGCGATCGCGCTGTGGATCGTCGACCTGCACGGCGGGAACATCCATCCCGAGAACCGTGATCCTCACGGCTGCCGCATGGTCGTGACGTTGCCCGGAGGGGCACTGCAACCCGAGCGAGTCCCGAATTGAGGAGTGCGATGAAGCTGTCCACGATCGACGAGGCAGTCCGGCGAATTCGCCGGGGAGAGATGGTGCTCGTCGTCGACGACGAAGACCGCGAGAACGAAGGCGACCTCACCATGGCCGCGACCTGGGTGACGGGCGAATCCGTCAACTTCATGCTCCGCTGGGCCCGCGGGCTCGTGTGCATGCCGTGTGACGCCGGCCGTCTCGACGAGCTCGCCATCGAGCCGATGCTGCCCGCAGGTCGCGCCACGTGCGACACGGCGTTCTGCATCTCGATCGACCACTCGACCGCCGGGAGTGGCATCGGCGCCGCCGACCGGGCGACGACCATCCGCAAGGTGCTCGACTCGACGACGCGCGCGACCGACTTCGTTCGCCCCGGGCACGTGTTCCCGCTGCGCGCCCGGGCAGGCGGTGTGCTCGAGCGGCGGGGTCACACCGAGGCTGCCGTGGACCTGGCCCGCCTGGCGGGATTGCCGCCGGTGGCGATGATCTGCGAGGTCCTCCAGGACGACGGGTCACCGGCACGGCTGCCGTTCCTCGAGCTGTTCGCCGAGGAGCACCGGGTGGCGATGATCTCGGTCGACCAGATCGCCGAGCACCGCCAGCGGCGACGGGAACGGGCCCCGCGCGCCAAGGCGCCGTTGCTTCTCTAGCCAGCAGGCGGCGGGGTGGGATGCCGATGCCGGCACCCGTCGCCGTCCCCGCTACGGCCCTGGGTCTTCGCCGAGCTCGCGCAGCGCCGCCGCCAGGGCGGAGCGCAGCCGCCTCGTCGTGTCGGGCGAGAGGTGACCGACGAGCCCGTAGCCGGCGCGACCAGCCTCCTCGACCGTCAGCACCACACGGAGCTCGCCCGCGCCGCACGCGTCGCAGTCGTCGGACACCGCGACCGCCCACGACACGGGCGGGCGCTCGTCGTCGTCGGCGGGATGGTCGTCGACGGCGTCGTCGATCGATTTGCGCACGGGTCCTCCTTCTGGTGCCGTCGCAAGCTCCGGCTCTTGCGGCGACGGTCGGCAAAGCCGCCGTCGCCGCCGTGGCGGGTCAGACTGACGACGTAGGCATACTCCAAGCCCTTGTTCGCACAGGCGACGGCGAACCAGTCCCCCGCCGCCAGCAGCCCGGCCCCGACCAGCAGCACCCACGCCCCCGCCATCACGGGCGCCTGTCTAGTCCTGTGCTCGCCGGGGAGCGGCGCCCATCTAGCCTGTGTCCACGATGCCGACCGATGCAGAGCTCGTGGCGTCGGCGCGATCGGGTGATCGTGAAGGTCTGTCAGCCATCTACGACCGCTACGCGGACCGGCTGTACGACCTCTGTTCCTCGGTGCTGCGCGATCCCGACGCCGCGTTCGACACGATGGTGGACATGTTCGTCCTCGCGGCGCTCGAGCTGTACCGGCTTCGGCGGCCCGACAAGCTCGAAGCGTGGCTGTTCGCGCTGGCGCGCCAGCAGCTGCTCGCCCGCGAGATCGCGATCGGCGTCGACGAGCACGCCGAGTTCGACGGCACGAGCGGTGCCGCCGCCGCCGACGGCGCGGGCGCCATCGTGTGGGAAGCGGTGTCCTGGTTCCCGGGCCGCGATCGGGTCCTGTTGGACCTGCACGCGCGGCAGCCTCTCGGCGACCAGGCGCTGGCCGACACCATGGGTGTGTCTCCCCCGCACGCGGTCGCGCTCGTCCGCGACCTCGACGAGCGCGTGGAACGACTGCTGAGTGCGCTCCTCGTCGCGCGACTGGCCCGGCCCGGTTGCGCGGAGATGAAAAAGCTGATCGCGAGCGAGGACGAGCACCATCCGGACGTGTGGCTCCGTCACGCCGCGCTCCACGTGGAGGTGTGCCGGACGTGCTCGTTCTGGCGCGAGGACCAGCCCGACACGATCGAGCTCATCGCCGGGATCCCCGCCGAGCCGGCGCCGCCCGAGGTGCGCGCCGAGGTACTGGATCGCGTCGACCTGCTGTGGTCCGCGCTCGGAACCCCCGAGTGGACGGCCGCGGTCCTCGGTGAGGTGCCACCGTTGGGGACGACGGAGGATGTCACCGAGGCCGCGCCGACGGCCGACGACGCCGAAGCCGAAGCCTTTGACCCTGCCCAGGCGTACGACCCGGACGATGCGGATGCGACGGGCGAGTCACCCGCGATCACGGCGGCGGTGGACGAGGAAGCCGACGAAGGGGCCGACGAGTACGACGACCAGGAGTACGACGAGTACGAGGTCGACAGCCTCGTCCCCCCGCCGCCGCGGCTGCGCCGGAGCGGGTTCCCGCGCTCGATGTACCCGGGGCGGCGGCGGATCGTGCGCGCGGTCGTGCTCGTCGCGGCCGCCGTGCTCGTCGCCGCGATCGTGACCAACTTCCGCGGTTTCGGGCACCAGACCCGCTACTTCGCCGCCGAGGCGCAGGCCGCCGCGGCGCAGGAGAAGGCGCCGGCGACGACGACCGCGCCAACGGCGCCGACGACGACGACAGCGCCCGCCGGGCCCGACACGCGACCGCCGCTCGTGGGCGGGCTGGCGACCGTCTACGGCTGCATCGGCCCCAAACAGACCGCCACTCCGGCGCTCGCCACCGTCGCCGACGCGCCACCGGGTCACATCGCCTCGGTCGACCTCGTCTTCGTTGACCCCGGCGGAGGTGAAGAGCGCCGGAAGATGACGCTCAGCGGCGGTCGGTACGAGGGACCGATCGGCCCCTACACGGCAGACGGCACGATCACGTGGCAGGTGGTCGCCACCGACGACACGGGAAACACCGCGACCCTGAACGGCCCGTCGGTGGCGGCGTCGACGAGCTGCTGAGGCATGCACCTCACACCGTCCGAGTAGGTCACGGGGCCAGGCGCTCGCGCACCCAGCCGTCGTCCACGCGCCGGTACCGAACGCGATCGTGCAGACGGTTCGGGCGCCCTTCCCACAACTCCACTTCGACCGGCGTCACGACGAACCCGCCCCAGAAATCCGGTAACGGCGGGTCGTCGCCGAACTGCGCGGCCGCATCGTCGTACGCCGCCTCGAGCTCCGCCCGGCTTGCGACCACCTGGCTCTGCGGCGAGACGAGCGCGCTGAGCCGGCTGCCGAGCGGGCGATTGCGCCAGTAGGCCAGCGACTCCTCCCGCGACAGCCGCGATACCGAGCCGACCGCCCGGACCTGCCGTTCGACCTCACGCCAGTGGAACACGACCGCGGCGTGCGGGTTCTCGTCCATGTCGCGGGCCTTCGGGCTGCGGTAGTTCGTGTAGAACGCGAACCCGCGCTCGTCCAGGCCGCGCAGCGAGACCGTCCGCGCCGAGGGCGCACCGTTGCCGAGGGACGTCGCGAGTGTCATCGCGTCGGGCTCGCGGACTCCTGCCGCGACGGCCTCGTCGAGCCAGGCTCGAAACTGCACGATCGGGTCGGGGTGCAGGTCTCGCTCGTCCATGCTGCCCTCCGCGCGATGCTGGTGCCCTCGAGCAGGGAGGACACGATGGGCTTTCACCATGTGGCGATCGCGACCCGCAGCCTGGCCGCGACCCACGCTTTCTACACGGAGGTCATGGGGTTCGACCTCGTCAAGGTGGATGCGATCCCCACCGACGGCGGCGGTTGGGCCAAGCACCTCTTCTACGACACGCACGGCAGCGGGCTCATCGCGTTCTGGGACATCCACGACGACGCGAACGTCCCGGCGGAGTTCGAGACTTCGATCTCGAAAGGGCTCGGCCTCCCGGCGTACACGAACCACATCGCGTTCGACGCCGGGGACCTCGCAGGAATCGAGGCGCACGCTCGCCGAGCCCTCGACCGCGGCCACGACGTGGTCGAGATCGATCACGGGTGGTGCACATCGATCTACCTGACGGATCCGAACGACATCCTCGTGGAGTTCTGCGCGACCACGCGGGCGTTCACCGACGCCGACCGCGAGGAGGCGCAGCGCCTGCTGACGGTCGACAACCCGTCGCTCCAGAAGGTGCCCGACATCGTCGTCCACGAGGCCGAGAAGAGCACCGCCCCCGCGTAGCCCGTCGTCGATGGCGGCGCCAACCCGGATCGGACGGTACGACAACCCCTACGCGGTCGCGGAGTGGAGCCGTCCACCGCCGAGCGGGACCAGCTGCGCGCCGCTCGCGCTCGAGACGGCGGATCGCGCGATGGCGGAGGGCTGGCTCTATTCGCGAGGGAACGAGGACACCGCGGTGTTGGTGGCGCACCCGCGGGCGAACTTCTCGCACCATTACATCGTCCCAGGGCTCGTCGAGGCCGGATGCGCGGTGCTGTGCCTGAACACGCGGTGGCTGAACAACGACGCCACGCTGCTCCACGAGGTCGTGCTCCTCGACGTGGCGGCAGGCGTGAGGGCGCTGCGGGAGCGCTACGAGCGCGTCGTGCTGTGCGGCAACTCGGGCGGCGGGTCCCTGCTCACCTTGTACCTGGAGCAGGCGCTGGCGGCCGACGGTGCACGCCTCACGGATACGGCGGCGGGCGATCCGTTCGATCTCAACCGTTACGACCTGCCCGGCGCCGACGCCATCGTCTACCTGGCCGCGCACATCGGTGAAGGCCACTACCTGCTCCACGCCATCGACGCGTCGGTGACCGACGAGGGCGACCCCGTGTCCTGCGATCCCGCCCTCGACATGTACGACGCCGCGAACGGGTTCGTCGAACCGCCCGACGAGACCCGCTACGCATCCGATTTCGTCGAGCGCTACCGGGCCGGGCAACGGGCGCGCGTCGAGCGGATCGACGCTCTCGCGCGCGAGCGAGTCATACGCCGGCGGGCGGCCCGTGCCGGCTGGCAAGAGACAGCCTCGGTGGACGACCGGCGGCGTGCGATCGCGACCGACTTCCTGACCGTGTACCGCACCGACGCCGACCCCCGGTT
>JBKOZX010000038.1:0-5340 GCA_046726115.1 Actinomycetota bacterium
GTGAGGTCCTCGACGCGACCGTCGACCATCCGCTGGCAGCGCACGCCGATCACGCGCCCGTCCCGGCGGAGCAGGCGATGGACGCGGCAGTCCGGGATCACGGTGGCGCCGGCGTCGACAGCCTGCGGCAACAACGTTCGGCTCATTGTCTGCTTCACACCGCGACCGGCGGTGTCGTAACGGAACACGCGCGAGTACTCGACCGACCGCCACCCCAGCTTGGTGGCGCCGCGCTCGAGGAGCGCCGACGACGGCGGCGGCGCGCCCGGCAGTCGCGAGACGGCCAGGTTGTCCTCGATTCGCTGCGCGTAGGCGTCGAGGGTGTCGGGGTCGAACTCGTCGATGCAGTACTCGTTGCGCCACGATTCGACGAGATGACCGGGGAGGCGGTGGTAGAGGCCGCTGTTGATCTCGGTGCTTCCGCCGACGCAGCGTCCCTCCGCGTACGCGATCGACGGCGTCCCGAGCGCGGCGGCCGGACGGTGCCGGTACTTCGCCGCCATCTCCTCGAGCGAGAACGGCTCGACCGCGTCAGCGTCGATCCACGGCCCTTCCTCGACGACGGTCACGTCGCGTCCGGCGGCGGCGAGCGTCGCTGCGGTCACCGCGCCACCCGCGCCCGACCCGATGACGACCACGTCGGCATCAAGTGTCGCCGTCGCCGGCTTCACCGGGCGGCGCCCGGCGTGAGCTCGTGCTCGGCGAACAGGACGAGCGAGTGCAACAGCCGCACGTACTGGCGGACCACGTCGAAGCGGCTGGCCCTCCAACGCTCGACCCGGGCTGCCAAGGATCCACGGTCGTAGCTCCCGAGGAGGTCCTGGACCCGTGGCAATGCGCCGAACAGCAGTGACTCGGCGGCGACGCCGGCGCGCAGGTGCTCGGGCATGGACCGCAGCGATTCGTCGACGTAGGTCTCGATCGCCGACCGCTGGCGGTCGTCGAGGGTCGGGCTGGCGAGCGTCGCGACGACCTCGCGCTCGAACCACAGCATGACGGCAAAGCCTACCGGCGCCCCGCCAAGGCTCCGGGCCGGTGCCCTCGGGCGCGTATCGGGTAGCAAGGAGTGGATGCGGAAGTCGCAGATCCTCGAGTACTGGATAAGCCGGTACGGAGAGTTGTCGGACGCGTCGCGCGAGCGATTCCTGCGTCGACAGGAGGTCGCGCGCCTGGCCTGGTATCCCGACACCGTCGTGCGCGCCGCCATCGGCTGGTCGAACCTGCTCGCTGACGCGCTGAGCTTTGCCCACAGCGCGTTCGAGGGAGAGCGCCGCCCGCTCCCTCCCGAACCATCCGAGCCGTCCCCGCCCGCGAAGCGCGATCGGCCGCCGTCGGCGGTGCGGCCTCGACAGGCTGAACGCGATGCGGGCGCGCGCCAGCCGGTCGACAGCGAACTTGCCAAGAAGGTTGGGCCCGTGCAGCGCTACGACGACGACTTCTGATCCATCACACCGCGATCGACGGCCCCGCAGGCGTTGCGGGGGTGTCTTGGGTCTTCCAGCGGGACGAATGCTCCACTTGTGAGCGCGATGGTGCCGATGTTCAGGGGGATGCGCGCCGGGCCAGGTGCAGCTTCGTGACGTATTCGATGCGCAGTGCGCCACCGGCGTCGTCGACGAGCGCGGCGATTCCTTCGGCGAGGCGGTCGAACACGTCGGGCGGGAGCATGCGGTGGTCGGAGTGCGTCGTGAGGAGCTCGATGTACCGCTCCGTCGAATACGTCTCGCTCCATCGGTACTCACGCAACGTGACTGGCGCGAAGAGCGGAGACGCCTCGAGCTCCTGGACACTCACGTTTCGGGCTGACCGCGTCCCCGGGAAGCCCGGACCGCTCGCGATCAAACCGGGCGCGACCCTCTCGTAGAGGTCGTCGACCGCGGCGCGCATCTGCTCGTCGGGCCACCGAACCGTGTTCCAGAAGACGGCCAGCACACCGTCCGGTGCCAGCGCCCGATGCGCTTTGCGGAGACGCGCGTCGGGCGGCATCCAGTGCCACGCCTGCGCCGAGATCAGCAGCCCGAATCCGCCGGGCTCGAGGTTGCAATGCTCGAACGCCGTCGTTTCGATCGTGACTCGCGGGAACCTCTCGCAGTTGCGGCGGGCGACAGCGGCCATGTTCTCGTTGAGCTCGATGCACAGCATGTGGAGCCCGCGGGGCGCGAACTGCACCGTCGCCTTCCCCGTGCCGCACCCGACCTCGAGCACCCGGTCGGGCGCGCCCAACTCGGCGAACGCGAGGACGTCGTCGACGAGCTGCGACGGGTAGCCGGGGCGGGCACGGTCATACGTCTCGGCGACCTCGCCGAACACGAGCCGCTGCTCACGCGGCGGATCGGCCGTCACCCGACAACCCCTATCACACCGTTGCGGTCATGCGGCCGGCGGCGCAGACTTCTCGTGCTCGCGTCGATGGGGGTGCGGCGTGGACCGGTGGGACGAGCGCGACCCGGGGCTGCCGATCAAGTTCGGGCCCTGCTCGAACGGAGAGTACGACCCCGCCCCGCTCACGCCCGTCGTCGAGGAGACGATCCGGCGAGCCCGGGACGCCTGCGACCGCAACGCGCTGCGAACGGGCATGTCGCGTCGGCGGTTCCTGCTCTCGGTGTGCGGCGCGGCGACGACGCTGCTGATGCTCAACGCCTGTTCGAGCGAGGAGTCGAAGGCGAAGGGCCGCGGCAAGCCCGGCGGTCGCTACGACATCCCACCCACCGCGGGCACCGACCGCGACGCCGCCCGCGCCGCGCTGGCCGGAAACGAGTTCGTGTTCGATATCCAGGGCCACTTCCTCGAGTACCGGGTCAACCCGGCCACGCGCCAGGCCCGTGATTTCTGGACCGGGTTTCCCCAGCGCGGCTGTGGTGAGCAGGATCAGCGGTTGTGCTTCTCGATCACGCACTTCATGGAAGAGGTATTCCTCAAGAGCGACACGTCGATGGTGATCCTGTCGACGCTGCCGATCGCGCCCGAGGGAAGCCCGATGTCGACCGAGCTCATGGACGAGACGCGCCGTCTCTCCGAGGCTCTGTGCCACGACAAGCGCGTGCTCTTGCACGGCCAGGCGTTCCCGAACGTCGGGGACCTCTCGGCCAACCTCGACGCCATGGCCGCGGCCGCCCAGCGCTATCGCATCGTCGCGTGGAAGGTCTTCACCAACTACCCGGACCTCTACGACAGCTCGGGCAACGCCTGGCGCCTCGACGACGGTGACGCCGGGCTCGCCCGGGTCGGGGAAGCGTTCGTCGCGCAGGCCGTCAAGCTCGGTGTGCCGACGATCACCGCGCACAAAGGGCTCTCGAGGACGCTCGGGTACAGCTCGGACTACGCGTCGCCGGTGGACTTCGGTCCTGCCGCCCGCGCCCACCCCGACGTGCGCTTTGTGGCCTACCACTCCGGCTACGAGGCCGAGGTCCCTGAGGGCCCGTATGAGCCGGGTACCGCCGATGTCGGCGTCAACCGTCTGATCTCGAGCATGCTCGCCAGCGGCATCGGACCGAACCAGAACGTGTACGCGGAGCTGGGCACGACGTGGTGGTCCGTGATGGGCTCACCCGATCAAGCCGCCCACGTACTCGGGAAGCTGCTGAAGAACGTCGGCGAGGACAACGTGCTGTGGGGCACCGACGCGCTCTTCTACGGTGCGCCGCAGGACCAGATCCAGGCGTTCCGAGCATTCGAGATCTCTCAGGAGTACCAGGAGCGGTTCGGCTACCCGGCTCTGACCGACGAGATCAAGCGCAAGGTGCTCGGCCTCAACGCGCTCCGGCTGCACGACGTCGACCCGATCACGGCCAAGTGCCAGTTCACGCGCGATGAGCTCGAGCAGATCCGGCTCACGCTCCCCACCGGTTACGAGACGTTCGGGCCGCGCACGACGGGAGACCAGCGCGCGTATCTGAGACAGCATCAGCTCACCGCCTAAAGGCCCGCCTGCTCAGGAGCGCCGGTGGCGACGCGCCGATCAGTCCTGGCGCCGGAACGCAGCGATCTGGCGGCGGCGCGAGCCGGCGAGTGCGAGCCACGCCGCGGCCGCCGCCTCCTTCTGGTCGCGCTGCCACGGCGGGCCGAGCGCGCGCCCGAGCCCGGTCAGCTGCGCGCGCAACGACTCGTCACTGGTTCCGATCTGGCCCGCGGCCTCCTCGAACAGATCCTGTTGCACGAAGCGCGTCACGGGGAGGTTCCGGAGGTCGCTGGCCTCGGCGAGCGCCTCCCGGAACAGCTGGCCCTCGGCCGTGTGGACGAGCGGGTGCGATGCGAGGATCTCGGACAAGTCGTCCGGCAGTCGCCGCGACGCGGCCGCAACCGCGGTGCCCACGACTTCGTACCCTGTGGCTTGGAGCTCGGTGACGGTTCGCTCCAGTTGCCACTCCGCCGCGGTGCGGGCCGCCAGCTCAACCCGCCGGACGAGCCGCTTCGCCGCGGCGACATCGAGATCTCGTGCCTCGTGGAAGACAGCGCGGGGCAGATCCTGGTCGCTGAGCTCGAACCGGCTCCGAGCCAGCACGACCGGTGCCCGGACGTCGCCGCCGAGGGCGACCATCGCCGCCCAACCCGTGTGTTCGCGGAAGCCGACGCCGGCGCGCTTCATGCCGCCGGTAGCGTACGCAGCCCCGCTGCTCCCAGTCACAGGCGCTTTCCGTCCCTGGTCAGAGGGGGTCGCGCGATCGACCCTGGACTCGGCGCGGGGCGCGTTCCGTAGACTGCGCCGAACACGTCAGGGCGGGCGGAGGTCTTGACCCGGTGGCGCGAGCCGTGAGAGTTGCCGTCGGCGCCGATCGCGAAGGGCTCTCGACTGCCCAGCGCGCCCTCGTCCTTCTGACGTTTCTCCTGGTCGTCGCGGCGCTCGTCCTCTTCGCGCTCCAGGGGCTCGGCGGCACCGGCGGGAGTGACGCCGCGCACCGGAGCCGCGCGACACCACGACTGTCGCCTACCACGACTCCGCTCCCGACGACCGCGCCTGCATCCCCTCTCCCGGCAGGTGATTCGACCGGCGGCACACCAACCGGCGCCAGCGCAGGCTCGACCCCCGCGCCGTCTGGAGGAGCCGCCTCGCCGGAGGAGGTCACGCCGGACGGCTCCGACGGCACCGCCGCGCAAGTAGCCATCCCCGCTCCTGCTCCTGCTCCCGCTGCTGCCGAAGTCAGCCCCCCGGCCGCCGCCGCTCCCGCCGACCCGTCCACGCCGACGGACTCGTCCACGCCGACGGCTGTCTGGTACCTGACCTTCCGCGGCGGCGACCCCAGCGACGAGCACAACGTCGACAACGTCCTCGCGTACGACAGCGCGGGCGTGCCGTTCCCGACGCCGGTGCTTACTCCGGGACCCAGCGGGTCGTCGCTCGAC
>JBKOZX010000039.1:0-2809 GCA_046726115.1 Actinomycetota bacterium
CTCCTGCAGCGACGCCGTGTGCTCCATCACGGCCCGCGTGTATTCGTTCTCGGCTTCCAGGTAGGCGCGGACTTCCGGATCCTCGCGGTTGCGCAGCCAGAACCACTCGTCGACCCTCTCGTCACCGTGCGTGCGCAGCACGGTCGGGCGACGGGGAGCGACGGGGGGCGTGGTGGTCAATCGCCGCTGTCGCCGAGCGCGGCGATCGCGTCGGCTTGTCGAGTGGCCAGTACTGGTAGGCGCTCCGTGTCGAGGAGACCAAGCTGGGCGAGCACCGACGCCTGGTCCCACCAGATGTGCTCGTAATCGACCTTCCCGTCACGAAACCCGACGACGGCGAGCATCGGGATACGCACCTGCCGACCGGTCGGATCGACGCCGTCGAGGATCCATGGCATCACGCGGTCGTGCGTGAAGGTCATCACGACCTCCTCCGCAACGCGGGTGCCTCCCACGGCGAGACCCAAGGATTCGACCCCCACATCGTCCGGCATCGTGCCGATGAACTCCTCTGTGTAGAAGCGCCGCATTCCGTCGCGTCCATGCCCGCCGTGCCCGGTTGGGATATTGAGCATGTGCGGGTTGTCGCTCATGGTTGCGAGCGTCGCGTCGACGTCACGTAACTCGAACTCGAAGCGGCAATGGTCTGCCCATACCGACTTCATCTCTTCCGACGTCATAGCGGCATCCTAAAGGCAACCGGTCGCGGCGACGTCCACGGCTACGCTCGAACGGCGATGCCCACCGCAACGCCGATCGCGGCGACGCCCGAAGAGCTCGCCACCGTCGCCTTCAACGACGATGGTCTCGCCCCCGCCATCGTCCAGGAGGAGGGCACCGGCCGCGTCCTCATGCTGGCTTGGATGGATGCCGAGGCGCTGCGTCGCACCCTCGAAGAGGGGCGCACCTGGTTCTGGAGTCGCAGCCGCAAGGAGCACTGGCGCAAGGGCGACACGTCCGGCGACCGCCAGTGGGTGCGCGGCGCGTACTACGACTGCGACATGGACACGCTGCTCTTCGTCGTCGAGCAGGAGGGCCGCGGCGCCTGCCACACGGGCGAGCGCAGCTGCTTCTTCCGTGCGTTCGGCAGCGGAGCGACGCCCGGGCCCGTCTAGGTGACCGACTCCCTCCGACTCTCGCGCGACGAGTTCCTCGCTCTCGCGCGTGATCACACCGTTGTCCCGGTGTGGCGCGAGGTGCTGGCCGATCTCGAGACGCCTGTGTCCGCGTTCGCCAAGCTCGTCGGCGTGTCCGGCGGCGAGGGCTTCCTCCTCGAGTCGGTCGAGCACGGCGAGCGGTGGGGTCGTTTCTCGTTCATCGGTCGCGACCCCGCGCTCACGCTCGTCGCACGCGGCCGCCACGTCGAGTTCACCGGCACGCCGCCGCCGGGTGTGCCCGCCGACGACGGCGCGCTCGCTGCGCTCGACGCGCTGACCTCGTGGTACCGCGCGCCGCAGCTCGCCGAGCTGCCTCCGTTCCACGGTGGTCTGGTCGGGTACCTCGGCTACGACGTGGTCCGTGAGATCGAGCGCCTGCCCGACGTGCCCGCCGACGACCTCGGGTACCCCGACGCGGTGCTGTCGCTGACCGGTCATGTGACCGCGTTCGATCACTTCCGACAGCGCCTCTTCCTCATCGAGAACGTCTTCGTCACGCCCGGCGCGAGCAGTAACGAGCTCGGCGCCGCGTACGACGGCGCCCGGGCGAGGCTCGAAGCGACCGTCGACGCGCTGGCGCGACCACTGCCGTACGTACCGTCGGCGCCGCCGCCGGAGACGATCGACGAACTGCCGTCCTTCAGGTCCACGATGCCGGGCGGGCTCTTCCAGGCCGCAGTCGAAGCCGCTCGCGAGTACATCCTCGCCGGCGACATCTTCGAGATCATCGTCGCCCAGCGTTTCGACCTCGACGGCGCGTTCGATCCGTTCGAGGTGTACCGGGTGTTGCGCCAGATCAATCCCTCGCCGTACATGTACTTCCTCTCGCACCCGGAGGCCACGGTCGTCGGCTCGTCACCGGAGGCGCTCGTGCAGCTCGTCGATGGTCGCGTGATCAGCCGACCGATCGCCGGCACCCGCTGGCGCGGCCGGAGCGAGGAGCACGACCGGCGCATGGCCGCCGAGCTCGTCGAGGACCCGAAAGAGCGCGCTGAGCACGTCATGCTGGTCGACCTGGCCCGAAACGACGTCGGACGCGTCGTTCGCTACGGCAGCGAGCGCGTCGACGAGCTCATGACGCTCGAGCGGTACTCGCACGTGATGCACATGACGAGCCAGGTGTCCGGCGAGCTCGCCGACGGGAAGAGCCCGGTCGACGTGCTGCGGGCGACGTTCCCCGCCGGCACCGTGAGCGGCGCCCCGAAGGTGCGCGCGATGCAGATCATCGACCAGCTCGAGCCGACGAAACGAGGCCCGTACGCAGGCGTCGTGGGGTACCTCGACTTCTCGGGCAACCTCGACACCGCGATCGCGATCCGGACGATGTTCTGGCGGGACGGTCGAGCCAGCGTGCAGGCCGGCGCCGGCGTCGTGGCCGACTCCGACCCGGACGACGAGGACCTGGAATGCCACAACAAGGCCCGGGCGTTGCTCACAGCAGCGGCCGCGGCGCGGCGGCTCGCGCCGCTGGACACCCTCGAGACGGGGAGTGGCATGCAATGACCCTGACGGCCGAGCTCGACACACTGCGGGAGTCGGCGGGCGTGGTCGACCGGTCCGACCGTGGCGCAGTGCTGGTCACCGGACCTGACGGATGGACGTACCTCCAGAGCCTCGTGTCCGCCGATCTCGACGTCGTCGGCCCGGGCGAG
>JBKOZX010000040.1:0-2744 GCA_046726115.1 Actinomycetota bacterium
ACCCCGGCCAGCCGCCCCGCCGGCATCGCGCCCGGCTCCGACGGCAACCTGTGGTTCACGGAGTTCCGGGCCGACCAGGTCGCCCGCATCGGCCCGGGCGCGTGTCTCGCGCCACCGCTTCCTCCGCCACCGCCCCCGCCACCCGCGCCGGAACCCGTCCCCGTCGCGCCCCGCTTCACCGGCTGACGCACGACCGACCGAGGCTGTTCTTGGTCGGCCGGTCAGCATATGCTGAACACCGCGTCAGGAACTGGTGCTGGGCAGATCGGGGGGCACGTGCCGGCACTGACCGATCAGGCGGGCGCGCGGAAGCGTCGGGCGCGGTCGCGCCGCACGCAGGCGGAACGTCGGGCGGCATCCGAGGAGCGCCTGCTCGAAGCGGCGGCCACGTTGGTGGCGACCCGGGGCACCGCCCGCGCCAGCCTCGGTGACATCGCCGCCGCCGCGGGATGCAGTCGGGGCCTGCCGACGTACCTGTTCGGCTCGAAGGAGGGGCTCCTCCTCGCGCTCGCCGACTATCTCGTCGAGCGCTTCCGCAGCCGGCTGTTCGAGCCTGCGCTCGAGCACCGTCAGGGGCTCCCCGCGCTACTGATCTGGCTGCGGGTGTACGTGGACAGCCTGCGAGGCCCGGAGCTGCAGGTGCGGGCCGCGTGCGTACTGCTCGGCGAGGCCCTCGGCTCCGAGCCCGCGTTCCTCCCCGCGATCAATCGCGTACACCGCAACGTGCGCGCCGTCGTCGAGCAGTACATCCGAGATGGGATCGCGCGTGGCGAGATCCGCGCCGACGTCGATCCCGCGGCGCAGGCGGCGCTGCTGATCGGCACGCTGCGGGGGATCTCGCTCCTCGCCGTCACCGATCCCGACTCACTCGACTTCGACGCGCTCGCGACCGAGCTCGTCGCCGCCACGGAACGATCACTGCATGCCGAGCCGTCGCGCTGACGCCAAGGAAGCGCACGTGGACCACGTCCAATCGTTCGACGGGACGCGCATCGCCTACACGGCGCAGGGGTCCGGACCCGCCGTGCTCCTGCTGCACGGCTTCGCGGCCGACCACGTGCTCAATTGGGCCCGGCCCGGGGTCATCGACGCCTTGACCGGCGCGGGGCGGCGCGTGATCGCGACCGACGCCCGCGGCCACGGCGCGTCGGACAAACCCCACGACCCGGACCGTTACGCCGGCGACACCATGGTCCGGGACGCGCGGGCGGTGCTCGACCACCTCGGCGTCGGCCAGGTCCACGTCGTCGGCTACTCGATGGGCTCGATGGTCGCCGCCCGGCTCGTGCCGGACGAGCCGCGCACCCGCGCGCTCGTGCTCGGCGGTGTGGGAGCAACGATCGCGCCGCCGCGGGCCGGCGGGCGCGCTCCCGAGGCCATCGCGAACGCGCTCCTAGCCGATGACCCGGCGTCGATCGACAACGTCTCGGGCAAGGCGTTCCGGGAGTTCGCCGATTTCACCGGTGCCGACCGGCAGGCGCTCGCCGCGCTGAGCCGGTCCAGCGCGCTGCGGTTCCAGGTGCGCTACGACGCGATCACGGTGCCGACGCTGGTGGTCGCGGGCGCCGACGACACCCTCATCAAGTCGCCGGGCGAGCTCGCCGACCTCTTGCCGTCCGCGCGGTCCGTGACCGTCGCCGGCGACCACCTCGGCGCGCCGTACGACCCCGCGTTCTCCACGGCCATCGTCGATTTCCTCGCCAGCGTCCCGTGAGAGCACAGGAGGCGTCGTCCATGGGTTCCCGTACCTCGAGGGCTCGGAAGCTCTGCCTGGCAATCTCGACGGTGGTCGTCCTCGCCGCCGCGTTCGTGTCGTCGGCCGCGTCCTCCGCGCCCGCGTCGTCCGTGCCGGCCGTCCCCGTCAAGTTCGAGCGGATCCAGGGCTTCAACGCGCCCGGGACCCCGGCGAAGTACAACAAGGTCGGCATCATCAAGACCGGCCCCAGCGACGCCAAGAACATCCTCGTGCTGGTGCCCGGAACCTCGGCGAGCGCGGCGTACTTCGAGCCGTTGGCGAAGGACATCGTCCGCAAGTCACAGGGCTGGCAGGTGTGGGCGATCGAGCGGCGCGAGAACATCCTCGAGGACCACTCGGTCCTCAACCAGGCCAAGAAGGGAAAGGCCACCCCGAAGCAGCTGTTCGACTACTACCTCGGGTTCGTCACCGACCCAGGCATCACGAAGCACTTCCAGTTCATCCCCGACTCCGACGTCGCCTTCGCGCGTGACTGGGGCATGAACACCGAGATCGAAGACATGCATCGCGTGATCAAGCAAGCGAAGAAGGAGGGCGGCAAGGTCGTGCTCGGCGGCCACTCGCTGGGCGGGTCGATCACGACCGCCTACGCCACTTGGGACTTCAACGGGAAGCTGGGAGCGAAGGACCTCTCCGGGCTCGTGTTCATCGACGGCGGCAGCAGCCCCACGCCGGTGAGCACGGACCAAGCGACCATGCAGCTGCAGGCGCTGCAGGCAGGCTCGCCGTGGCTCACGTTCGGCGGCATCCCCGCGCCCTACGCCGGCCTCTTCAACGCCACCGGCTCCACCGGCGTCAAGATCGCCCCGAACGACCCCTCGCTCGGGTACGCGTGGCCGGCGCTGCCCGCCAACTTGAAGCCGCCGGTAGCGCCGACGAACGAGGCACAGTACGGTTACGCGCTCGACGTCAAGACGTCACCGATGGGCCTTCGCGCCGCGCAGGCTCACCTCGGCCAGCTCCAGGAGAGCGGTGACCCTCGCGGGTG
>JBKOZX010000041.1:0-16157 GCA_046726115.1 Actinomycetota bacterium
CTTCGAGACGGCCGAGGGGTCGGGCGTCGACCTCCTCTTCGAGGCATCCGTGGCCGGCGGCATCCCGCTCATCCGCCCGCTGCGCGAATCCCTGGCCGGGGATCGCATCCGGCGCGTGACCGGGATCGTGAACGGGACGACCAACTACATCCTCACCCGTATGACCGAGGAGGGATCCTCGTTCAAGGACGCCTTGGCCGAGGCGCAGACGCTCGGGTATGCCGAACGCGATCCCACGGCCGACGTCGAGGGCTACGACGCCGCGGCAAAGGCGGCGATCATCGCGTCGATCGCGTTCGGCGCCCGCGTGGTGGCCGGCGACGTCTACCGAGAAGGCATCGCCGAGATCACCGACCACGACATCGCGTCCGCGCATGATCTCGGCTACGTCGTGAAGCTGCTCGCAGTGGCCGAAGAGCTGGATGGAGAGGTGGCAGTCCGCGTGCACCCAGCGATGATCCCGGTGCACCATCCGCTGGCCGCGGTGCGCGGGTCGTTCAACGCCCTGTTCATCGAAGGTGATGCCGTCGGCGAGCTCATGCTGTACGGGCGAGGTGCGGGTGGCGGACCCTCGGCCTCGGCGGTGCTCGGAGACCTCATCGACGCCGCCAAGAACCTCACTTCGGGCGGGCGGGGCGCGACGATCGGCGCGCTCAGCCGGCGCCGCGTCCGGCCCATCGACGAGGTCGAGTCGCAGTTCTACCTGCTCATGGAGGTCGCCGACCGCCCCGGCGTCCTGGCCAAGATTGCCGACCAGTTCGGCCGCCACGGTGTGTCGATCAAGTCGATGCAGCAGCGCGGCATCGGCGACGACGCTCGCCTCATCTTCGTGACGCACCGGGCCCGCGAGGCCGACCTCCGGGCCACGATCCACGCTCTGCGAGACGTCGACGTCGTCCACCGCGTCGGCTCGGTCTTGCGCGTGCTCGGCGACGAGGACTGATGGCGCGTCGGGCGCAGCCCTGGCCGGGCGTCGTCGCCGCGTATCGCGACTACCTGCCGGTGAGCGGCGCGACGCCGGTGGTCACCCTGCTCGAGGGCGGGACACCGCTCGTCGATGCGCCCGTCCTCTCGGAGCGGACCGGCGCGCGGGTGCTGCTGAAGCTCGAGGGGCTCAACCCGACCGGGTCGTTCAAGGACCGCGGCATGACCTTGGCGATGTCGAAGGCGATGGAGGACGGTGCCAAGGCGGTCATCTGCGCCTCGACCGGGAACACGTCAGCGTCGGCCGCCGCCTACGCCGCGCGCGCCGGCATCATTTGCGCGGTCGTCATTCCCGAAGGGCACGTCGCCGCGGGGAAGCTCGCCCAGGCGCTGATCCACGGCGCGCGCGTCGTGCCCGTGCGCGGTAACTTCGACGCCGCGCTGGGCGTCGTCCGCGCGATCGCCGAGCGAGGCAGAGTCACGATCGTGAACTCGATCAACCCATTTCGCATCGAGGGGCAGAAGACGGCCTCGTTCGAGATCATCGACGCACTCGGCGACGCCCCCGACGTCCATTGCATCCCCGTCGGCAACGCGCTCAACATCGGCGCGTACTGGAAGGGGTACCTCGAGTACGAGGCGCTCGGACGCCCCAGTCGCCGCCCCCGCATGCTCGGGTGGCAGGCGACCGGTGCTGCACCGCTCGTGCACGGCGAGCCCGTGCCGTTCCCGGAGACCATCGCCACCGCGATCCGCATCGGGAACCCCGCGAACT
This sequence comes from Actinomycetota bacterium, assembly GCA_046726115.1. Taxonomy (GTDB): domain Bacteria; phylum Actinomycetota; class Acidimicrobiia; order IMCC26256; family JACDBD01; genus JALZAA01. The sequence continues at coordinate 1,700 of JBKOZX010000041.1, forward strand.
GGGAAGGTGCGATCGCGGCCCGAGACGAGTCCGGCGGGCACATCGGCGCCGTGACCGACATGGAGATCGTGGACGCGTACCGGCTGCTCGCGTCGGCCGAAGGCTGCTTCGTCGAGCCGGCGTCGGCGGCGGCGGTCGCCGGTCTGCTCAAGGCGGCCGGCGAGGGACTGATCGGGGCGGACGAGACCGTCGTGTGCACGCTCACGGGCCACGGCCTCAAGGACCCGGAGCGCGCCATGGACGAAGTGGAAGTGGGGCGGGCAGTCGACGCGACACCGGAGGCGGTGTCGGCGGAGCTCGGGCTGTGAACATGAGGGGTAGGGACAGGGGGGTAGGAAAATGACCAAGACCAACTCGGTGGCGCTCGTCACCGGCGCCTCGTCGGGAATCGGCGCGGCCTTCGCGAGTGCGCTGGCTGCGCGGGGCGACGATCTCGTCCTCGTGGCGCGCGACGACGCCCGCCTCGAGCAGTGCGCGGAAAACCTCGAGAAGGAGCACGGCGTCGAGGTCGAAGTCCTGGCGGCCGACCTCTCCTCGAAGAAGGGCACCGCGGTCGTCGAGGCTCGGCTCGAGTCGGCAGATCCCGCGGTCGACCTGCTCGTGAACAACGCCGGCTTCGGCACATACGGCAAGTTCGCCGACCTTCCGCGCGAGCCCGAAGCGCGGGAGGTCAGGCTCAACGTCCTGGCAGTTATGCAGCTGTCGCACGCCGCGCTCCCGGGCATGGTCGAGCGCGGCCGGGGCGGGATCATCAACGTGTCGTCGCTGGCGGGCTACCAGCCCACACCGCTCAACGCTACGTACGGGGGCACCAAGGCGTTCGTCACGAGCTTCAGTCACGCCCTGCACGAAGAGCTGCGCGGAACCGGAGTGAAGGTCATGGTGCTGTGCCCCGGATTTACGCGCACCGAGTTCCAGGAACGCGCCGGACTCGACTCGAGCGCGGTACCGGGCTTCATGTGGCAGTCGGCGCAAGCCGTGGTCGCGGCCGCGTTGCGCTCGTACGAGCACGGCCGCGCCGCGTGCATCCCCGGCCCGCTCAACCAAGCGGGCGCGGTGTTCTCCAGCGCCATGCCCGGCGGGATCACGCGCCGGTTGGCGAGCGCGATCCTCAACCGCGTCGAATAGCGATGCGCATCAGGCGGGGTCGACGCGCTCCAGCCCGTTGCCCTGCGACAGGACGTACAGCTCACCGTCCTGGTCCTGGCCGAAGGCGGTGACCTGACTCGCCTTCACGCCGAGATCGCGGTGGCCGGTGAGTTTCCCGCCCTGCTGCGTGAGCGCGCGCAGCGTGCTGTCGCAATAGTCGCTGAACACGTACGCGCCGTCGAGCGCGGGGATCTTCGTGCCGCGGTACACGTAGCCTCCCGACACGGAGCACCCGCCGCCGGCGTGTGAGTACTCGTAGATCGGTGCGACCGCGCGTGCGGGTGCGGCGCCCGAGAATTGGTGCGTCCCCTCGAGCCGGTTCCAGCCGAAGTTCAGGCGCGCACCCCGGCCGTCGGCGACGAAGTCGACCTCCTCCCACTCGTTCTGGCCCACGTCGGCGATCCACAGGTCACCGGTCTTCCTGTCCCACGTGAACCGCCACGGATTCCGGAGCCCGTAGGCCCAGATCTCCGGCTGCCCGCCGCCGTCGGCGAACGGGTTGTCGGACGGGATCGTGTACTCCCGGCTGCCCGACGGCATGGGGTCGATGCGCAGGATCTTGCCCAGCACCGTGTCGAGCGACTGCCCGTTCCCGCCCTCGGCGTGGCCGTTGCCCTGGTCGCCGGCCCCGCCGCCGTCCCCGAGGCCGACGTACAGCATCCCGTCGGGACCGAAGCCGAGCTGCCCGCCGTTGTGGTTCGGCTGCGGCTGCGGCACCGCGAGGAGCTCCCGTCGCGATGCGACGTCGACGGTATTCCCGCGCATCGAGTACTCCACGACGCGCGTGTCGCCGTTCTTGTTCGTGTAGTCCACGTAGATCTTGCTTCCGTCGGGCGAGAACACCAGCCCGAGCAGACCGCGTTCGCCGCCGCTGCCGACGTCTGCAGTCAGATCGAGGACGGGTTGGGCGTCCAAGCTGCCGTCGCGCACTGCCTGCACCCGCCCGACCTGCTCGGTGACATACAGCGCGCGATCTCCCTGCCGTGTCGCGAACGCCGTCGGGTCTTCGACACGCGCGATCGGCGTGAGCTTCACCTTCGCGGAGGCGGATTGTGCGCTGCCGCCGTTCGTGGAGCTCCTACCGGACGAGCTCCCGCTGTCGTCCTTGCACGCGACCGCGACCAACGCGATGACGGCGAGGAACGCGACCAGTGCGACGAACGGTGAGACAGACCGCTGCGAGGTGCGCATCGTTTGCGATGACGTTACCGGGCGAGGAACTTGAACCGCCCTCGCCTAGCATCGTCACATGAAGTACGTCGTACTCGTGCCGGACGGATGCGCCGACGAGCCCATCGCCGAGCTCGACCATCGCACTCCGCTCGAGGCCGCCGCCATGCCGGCGCTCGCACGCGTTGCCGCGCGGAGTGAGGTCGGTCGGGCCGCGGTGATCCCCGACGGGCTTCCACCCGGCAGCGACGTCGGCAACATGGCCATCCTCGGCTACGACCCCGCGCGCTTCCACACGGGACGGGCACCGATCGAAGCGGCAGCGATGGGCGTCGAGCTCGGACCGGAAGACGTCGCGTTCCGCTGCAACCTCGTGACCCTCGATGACGCCACGCCGCCGACGATGGTCGACTTCGCCGCCGGCCACCCCACGAGCGAGCAGAGCAAGCCGATCATCGAAGCGGTCGACGCCGCGCTCGGCGGGGGCAGGGACGGCATCCGCTTCTTCCCCGGCGTCGAGTACCGCCACCTGTGCGTCGTGCCCCGCGAGCTGGGCGACGCCGAGTGCGTGCCACCCCACGACCTCACCGGGAAGCCATCCGTCCTCCCTGTCGGGCCGGCCGCCGCCAAGCTGAGCGCCCTCATGGACGCGTCCAAGCCGGTGGTGCAGGCCGCGGCCGCCCGCGTCGGTTCGGCGGCGACGCAGATCTGGCTGTGGGGTCAGGGAACCCGGCCCGACCTCCCGGCCTTCGCCAAGCGGTACGGGATCGAGGGACGCCTCACGTCGGCGGTCGACCTCGTGCGCGGGCTCGGCGTGCTGACCGGGCTCGACGTGGTCGACGTCCCGGGCGCAACCGCCGGGTTCGACAACGACTACGCCGCGCAACGCGACGCCGCGCTGGCGTCGCTCGAGGATCGCGACTTCTTCGTGCTGCACGTCGAGGCAACCGATGAGGCAGGCCATCAGGGAGACGTCCGCGAGAAAGTCGCCGCACTCGAGCGATGGGACCGCGACGTGATCGACCCGCTCACCACCGCGCTCGACGCGTCCGGCACTCCGCACCGGATCCTGCTGATGCCGGATCACTCGACGCCGTGCGCGATCAAGACGCACACCTCCGATCCGGTGCCGTACCTCCTGTACGACTCCACCGAGGACGGACCGGGCGGGGAGTACACCGAACGCGGCGTCTCCGCGTCCGAGCCGGTCGTCGCGCACACGCTCATGCGGCGGCTGCTCGACCGATCCTGAGACGGACGGAATACGGCGAGGTACTTGCGGGTTACAGGTCGAAGCAGTACCGTTACTGCACCGGTCCGGTGATCCCCGGAGACTTGCTCCCGAATCCTGGCCCGGCAGCTGTCGCCCCCACTCGGGGCATCGTTCCCGCGTGAGGTGGCGCCGGTTTTCGTCCCGCTGCGATCAGCGGGCCGGCATTGTCACTGGTTGTCTGCCGATGGACCAGAGCCCTGAGGAGTTCTGAGTCGGAGTGACGACAACGCGGGCGTTGGTGGCCCCGCATCTCACGAGCCATTGAGGGAGTTCCCCCCATGAGTGACCAAGAGCTCGACCGAACGGTCCTGGACAGCAAGGACCGCGAGGAGCTCCATCAGATCGCAGGCGCGATGGGCGTGCGTGCCGCGACGCGTATGAAGAAGGCCGACCTGATCGACGCCATTCTCGGTGCGACCGACGGAGACGGTGGCGCCGACGCGTCGGCGTCCTCGGACGGCGAGCGGCCGAAGCGCGTCCGTTCCCGCCGGACGTCCGACTCGGACGACCCGATCGCGGAGCTCGCGGCCGAGGAGGAGGCGATCGCCGCCGCCGGCGCGAGCGATGACGGAACCGACCAGCCCCAGTCCGCGCCGCAGACGGCATCGTCCTCGACCGGCGACGGGGGCGACGGCGCGTCTGACGCATCACAGAGCGCAGGCGCCTCCACGCAGTCGACCGCCGAGCCCGCGGCGCGTGACGGCAACCGCGGAGGCAACGGCGGCGGCAAGGGTACGAAGCCCCGTATCGAAGCAGAGGACGAGCGGCAGTCGTACGGCGAAGGCAACCGGCGCCGCCGGCGCCGCCGGGGCCGCGACCGTCAGCAGGACGGCGGCGAGCGCGACTTCCAGGGTGAGCCGGTTGCGACCGAGGGCCTGCTCGACCTGCGCGACGAGGGCTACGGCTTTCTCCGCGCGACCGGATACCTGCCGGGTCCGAAGGACGTGTACGTCTCGGCGTCGCAGGTGCGGCGGTTCGCGCTCCGCAAAGGCGACTACCTGAAGGGGTTCGCACGCCCGCAGGCCAGCAACGAGAAGTACCCGGCGCTGTTGCGCGTCGACCAGGTCAACGACCTGCCCACCGACGCGGCGCGTGATCGACCGAAGTTCGAGGACCTCACTCCGCTGTTCCCGGACTCGAGGCTCGCATTGGAGCTCGGCGACGACCCTGCGAACATCACGGGGCGCATCGTCGACCTTGTCTCGCCGATCGGAAAGGGCCAACGGGGTCTGGTCGTCTCGCCGCCGAAGGCCGGCAAGACGACGATCCTCAAGCAGATCGTGTACTCGGTCGAGCGCAACAACCCCGAGGTGCACCTCATGGTGCTGCTCGTCGACGAGCGGCCCGAAGAGGTCACCGATATGCGCCGCCACGTCATCAACGGCGAGGTCGTCGCGAGTACGTTCGACCGGCCGTCGGACGAGCACACGCAGGTCGCCGAGCTCACCATCGAGCGGGCCAAGCGCCTGGTCGAGATGGGCCGCGACGTCGTGATCATCCTCGACGGCATCACGCGCCTCGCCCGCGCCTACAACCTCTCGGCGCCGGCGTCTGGCCGCATCCTGTCGGGTGGTGTCGACTCCACCGCGCTCTACCCGCCGAAGCGGTTCTTCGGCGCGGCGCGCAACATCGAGGAGGGCGGCTCGCTGACGATCGTGGCCACCGCGCTCATCGAGACCGGGAGCCGGATGGACGAGGTGATCTTCGAGGAGTTCAAGGGCACCGGCAACATGGAGCTTCGGCTCGACCGGCGCCTGTCCGAGCGGCGGATCTACCCGTCGATCGACGTCGAGGCATCGAGCACGCGCCACGAGGAGCTGCTCTTCGACCGCAACCAGCTCCAGCAGGTCTGGAAGCTCCGGCGGGTGCTCAACGCCCTCGAGGAGGGCAAGGGCCTCGAGCTGCTCATCGACAAGATCCGCACGACGAAGAGCAACGACGAGTTCCTCTCCGAGATCGCCAAGGCACCGACGATGGGTTCCTGACCAGGCCGGCGCCGGACGCATCGGCGAGTAGATTGGGAAGATCATGAAGGCTGACATCCACCCCGATTACGTCGAGTGCACCGTCCGGTGCTCTTGCGGCAACACGTTCACCACGCACTCCACGGCGTCCGAGCTCCGAGTCGAGCTGTGCTCCGAGTGCCACCCCTTCTACACGGGCAAGCAGAAGCTCGTGGACACCGGCGGCCGCGTCGAGCGGTTCCAGCGCCGGTACGGCAAGCAGGGCGGCAAGGCCAAGGGCTGATGTCCCGACGGCCAGAGCCCCGCTACATGGGCGGCCAGGCCGTCATGGAAGGCGTGTTGATGCGCGGCGCTTCGTCGTGGGCGGTCGCCGTCCGTACGCCCGAGGGCGAGATCGAGCTGCAAGTCAACGACGCGCCTCGCTGGAGCGAGCGCTACGTGCGCATCCCGCTGGTACGCGGCGTGATGATGCTCGCCGAGTCCCTCTCGCTCGGGTTCAAAGCGCTCGCGTGGTCGGCGAACCGGCAGGTCCCCGAGGAGGATCGGCTCTCGAAGGGCGCCATGGGCGGCACGATCGCGTTCGCGCTCGTCCTGTTCACCGGCCTGTTCATCCTCCTGCCTGCGTTCGGCGCCCGCGGCGTGAACCGATGGGTGCCGCTCGACGGGTTCTGGCTCCACGCCGCCGAAGGCGCACTCCGGCTCGCGCTCTTTATCGGGTATCTGCTGCTGATCGGGCGCTTGCGCGACGTGAAGCGGGTGTTCGAGTACCACGGCGCCGAGCACAAGGCGATCGCCGCGTACGAGAACGGCGTCGAGGTCACGCCGGCGTCCGCGCAGCGGTTCACGACCGAGCACGTCCGCTGCGGGACCAACTTCCTGCTCACCGTGATGGTGATCACGATCGTGGTGTACGCGTTCGTGGGCCGGCCCGATTGGCCCTTGCTCATCGCTTCCCGCGTGATCTTGATCCCCGTGATCGCGGGGGTCGCCTACGAGGTGATCCGCTTCGCCGCCCGGCACATGGACTCCCGTCTCGTGCGGGTGCTCATGCGCCCGGGGCTCGCGCTCCAACAGCTCACGACGAGACCGCCGAGCCTCGACCAGCTCGAGGTGGCGATCGTGTCGCTGCGGGCCGTGATGACCGCCGAGCAGCTGGCCGAGGTCGAAGCCCGGGTCGAACGACCGGCGGGCATACCGCGACCCGCCTTCGGCACCGCCTGACTCAGCTCGTGCGACCAGGTACTCAGTGATTCGGGATCCAGGCCCGGATGCCGGCTCGCAGCCCGTCGGTGGCCATGGCGACGAACTCCTCGTCGCGTTCGGGGTCGCCGTACTCCAGCCAGTTGAGGACGGCCTCGACGAGGTAGTCGACGATCGTGTGCGCGGCCCACTCGTGCACGTCGGGCGATACCTGACCCGCCAGCAGCGCCCGCGACGCGTCGACCGAGCGTTCGCGGAGCTCTCTCGCGTAGTCGGCGAACGCGGCCTCGCGCGCGGCGTGGCGCCACAGCAGGTGGAACCCGTCGGGGTCCTCGCGGGCGACCGTGAGCAGCGAGCGGGCCCCGACGCCGCCCATCCCGCGCGAGTAGCCGGTCACGAACTCCTCGGCCAGGCGGTCGAAGACCTGCTGGAGCACGGCCCGGTACAGCACTTCCTTCGAGTCGAAGTGCCGGTACACGATGAGCTTCGTGATCCCGGATGCCGCCGCGATGTCCTCCATGGAGGTGCCGGCGTACCCGGCGCCGGCGAACGCCCGTGCCGCGCCCCGCAGGATCGCCTCCTGGCGGGCGGCCCGGGGCAGGGGACCGGTGGGCCGAACGGGCTCGGCGACGGCGGGATCGGCGGTTGCCATAGGTATACTGAGGAGTATACCCTTGGCGGTGTACCGGTCCAGCCCACCGGCGGCCACGGACGGCACCGGACGACGGGGTACCCACGACGGGGGAGCGCCGATGAACCTCCAGCTCGAGTGGACCGAGGACGAGCTGCTCGCGACGGACGAGATCGACGAGCCGCTCGTCGTCGGCGGCGTCCGCTGCCACGGCGGGTTCGACGACGAGGGCGAGTACCACTCGCCGCGAACGCGGTTTCGCACCCCCGCCATCGAGTCGTGGCAGCGCAACCACACCGCCGCGTTCGGCACCGATCTCATCGACGTGCCCCTCTCGACGTGGCCGGGGACCTACCCGAACGTCGACCAGGCCGCGTTCCTGATCCGGGAGGGCATCGCCGGGCCGATCATCACCACGCTCACCCGCATCGGCACCGTCGAGGGGTTCGGGGCGATGATCCGCCACGCGAACCTCGGCGATCCCCAGCCTTACTTCGATCAGAGCGTGGCCGGCACCGCGCTCGCACACCTGCACCGGGGGCTCTTCGAGGCGCACGCGCGCGACGAAGCCGGCTTCGGAGACGAAGCCGGGCACAAGCAGATGTGGTTCGCGGCGCGCGACGTCGCCTTCGAGCATCCCGTCACCGAGGACGAGACAGCCCGGATGCTCGAGCGCATGGGCATCGGCGGCGACGGCAGCACGACACCCGACCCGCAGCGCATCCGCCGCCAGATGGAGCAGGCGCGCGTCTTCTCCGACCTCGATCTCGACTTCGAGATGCTGATCCAGCGGATGATCAACATCCTTCTGATCGAGATCTCCGCCTTCCACACGTTCGCGTGGGCGGAGACGGTGCTGTCCGACACCGACCTTGTCGCCGGCGACGGGGGCGCGGCTCAACTGGTGTCGTACATCCGCCAGGACGAGACTCCGCACGTCGAATACCTCAAGACCGCCCTCACCGAGATGCGCGACCGCACGTTCGTCGGCGAATCCGGGCGCAAGTACCCCGGGACCGAGATCATCGGCCGGCTCTGGGAACGCGGCCTCGCCGATTCGCTGGGCCCCCGCCGCGAGCAGACGCTCACCCTGACCCTGCGCGAGGTCGAGCACGCGCTCGACGGGAGCCCCCGCCGCGACGTGTTGCTCGAGGAGTTCCACGAGCACGGCAGCATCCGACCGACCGACGACGGTGCGTTCGTCGCCGCCAGCACCTACTGAGGATCGCCATGAAGTTCGGGCTGTTCTACGAGCACCAGCTGCCTCGTCCCTGGGACGAAGACTCCGAGTACACGCTCCTCCAGAACGCGCTGGAGCAGTGCGAGCTTGCCGACAAGCTCGGCATCCAGCACTGCTGGGAGGTCGAGCACCACTTCCTCGAGGAGTACAGCCACTCGAGCGCGCCCGAGGTGTTCCTCGCCGCCGTATCGCAGCGCACCAGGCAGATGCGCCTGGGTCACGGCATCGTGCAGACCCCGCCCGCGTTCAACCACCCGGCCCGGGTTGCCGAGCGCATCTCCACCCTCGACCTCGTCTCCGGCGGCCGCGTCGACTTCGGCACCGGCGAGTCGTCGTCCGAGGCGGAGCTGGGCGGGTTTCTCATCGACCCGATCGAGAAGCGGGAAATGTGGGAGGAGGGGCTGCGCGTCGCGGTGCGGTGCATGACCGAGGAGCCGTTCACCGGCGTCCACGGCAAGTACGTCACGATGCCGCCCCGCAACGTCGTGCCGAAGCCGCGCCAGAAACCGCACCCACCGGTGTGGGTCGCGTGCAGCCGGCGCGACACGATCCACCTCGCAGCCCAGAAGGGGATCGGTGCGCTCAGCTTCGCGTTCATCGATCCCGAAGACGCGCGCCATTGGGTGAGCGACTACTACGGAACGCTCGAGGGCGAGGGCGTGCCGATCGGCGACGCGGTGAACCCGAACCTCGCCTGTGTCACGACGTTCATGTGTCACCCCGACGAGGACGAAGCGCTGCAGCGTGGCCTCGAAGGGGCGAACTTCTTCGGGTACTCGCTCGCGCACTACTACGTCTTCGGACGACACCAGCCCGGCGTCACCGACGTCTGGGCCGAGTACCAGCGCCAGCGGGGCGAGCAGGGCTTCGACCCGAGCGCCGTGCACGCCGCCGCGGCCAACTCTGACCGGCTCGGCGCCAAGGTCGTGCAGGACGGTCTCGGTGGGTTGCGAGGCGCGGTCGGCACGCCGGAGCAGGTCCGCGAGTTCCTCCTGCGCTACGAGGAGTGCGGCGTCGACCAGGTCATCTTCGTGAGCCAGTCGGGCAAGAACCAGCACGAGCACATCATGGAGAGCCTCGAGCTGTTCGGCCGCGAGGTGCTGCCGGAGTTCCTCGAGCGCGACGTACAGGCCGTGAAAGAGAAGGAGAAGCGCCTGGCGCCCGTCGTGGAGCGGGTCATGGCGCGCAAGCCGGCGGAGGACCACCCGCCGCTGCCGACCGACGACTACGCGTTCCCCGCCATCCCGCGGGCGATCGCGGACCGGTCGGGCTCCGACGATTTCCACAAGTTCCTCGACCAGGTGGCCGAGGACACCGCCGCCGGCGACAACTCCGTCATCACGAACGCGCTGCGCTGACGCAGGAACCCCAGGCGTCGCGAAGGCCCGCCGGTACCCTGGTTGCGTGTTCGAGCACTTGGCTGACCTGGAGACCGAGCTCGAGAAGCTCGAGTCGCAGCTGCCCGAGCTCTACGCGAGCGGCGACCAGGCCGCGGCGCGGGGGGCCGGGCGCCGTCACGCGGAGCTGAAGCCGGTCGTCGACGCCTACCGGGAGTACCGGAGAACCGAGGCGGACGTCTCCGACGCCCGGGAGCTCCTGGACGCCGAGAGCGACACCGAGATGCGCGAGTACCTCCAGGGCGAGCTCGACGAGCGGGAGGCGCGCCTGGCCGAGCTCGAAGCGACGCTCAACGAGTTGCTCGTCCCACGCGACCCGAACGACGGCAGGAACGTCATCGTCGAGATCCGCGGCGCCGAGGGCGGCGACGAGGCCAACCTGTGGGCGGGCGACCTCTTCGAGATGTACCGCCGGTACGCCGAGCTGCACGGCTGGGGCCTCGAGGTGCTGTCGACCCAACCAGCCGAGATCGGTGGCTACCGCGAGATCACGTTCGTCGTGAAGGGTCCCGACGCGTGGGCAAGGCTGAAGCACGAGGCCGGTCCACACCGAGTGCAGCGCGTGCCGGCGACGGAGAGCCAGGGTCGGGTGCACACCAGCGCGGCGACCGTCGCCGTGCTGCCCGAGGCCGAGGCGGTCGACATCGACATCGATCCCAACGACCTCGAGGTCGACGTGTACCGCTCGAGCGGCCCCGGCGGGCAGTCGGTGAACACCACCGATTCGGCCGTGCGCCTCACGCACAAACCCACCGGCCTCGTCGTCACGTGCCAGGACGAGAAGAGCCAGCTCCAGAACAAGGAGAAGGCGTTGCGGATCCTGCGCTCGCGTCTCCTCCAGGCCGAGCGTGACCGCCAGGCCGAGGAGATGTCGTCCACGCGCCGGGACCAGGTCAAGAGCGGCGGGCGCTCGGAGAAGATCCGCACGTACAACTTCAAGGAGAAGCGCGTCACCGACCATCGGATCGGCTTGACGATCCACTCGCTCGACCAGGTGCTCGCGGGTCAGCTCGACGACATCGTCGACCCGCTGATCGCGGCAGAGCGCGCCGAGCAGCTCGCCTCCGCATCCGCGTGATCCGTGCCGACCTGGCGTGACCTGCGCGAGGACGCCGAACGGTCGCTCGCGACGGGCGGCGTCGACGGCGCCGCCAACGAAGCCCGCTGGATGGTGGAGCACGTGTCCGGGTACGACGCCGCCGAGCTCGTCACGGCCGAAGGCGAGCCGGCCAGCGCCCGCCCGACCACGCAGCTGCGCGAGCTCGTCGACCGGCGCGTGGCGGGCGAACCGCTTCAGTACGTGCTCGGCTGCTGGGTGTTCCGCGGCATGGAGCTGCTGATCGATCCCAGGGTGCTGATCCCGCGGCCCGAGACCGAGGTCACCGCCCAGGTCGCAATCGACGAAGCCGTTCGGCTCGGCGCGCGGCGCGGCCGCCCCGACCCGTGGGCGGGCGCGGCGACGACTTACGCGGTCGCCGATCTCGGGACCGGTTCGGGGGCGCTGGCGCTCGCGCTGGCGAGCGAGCTTCCCGACGCCGAGGTGTGGGGAACCGATGCCAGTGACGACGCGCTCGCGGTCGCGCGCGCCAACGTGGCGGGCACCGGCTTGCCGTCGACCCGGGTGCGGCTCGCTGCCGGTTGGTGGTTCGACGCGCTCCCGGACTCGCTGCGCGGCCGGTTGCGCGTCGCCGTCTCGAACCCGCCGTATGTGAGCGAGGCGGAGGTCGGCGACCTGCCAGTCGAGCTGCGATACGAGCCCCGTGACGCGCTCGTGAGCGGCCCGACGGGTCTGGAGGCGATCGAGGAGTTGACGCGCGACGCCCCGTCGTGGCTCGAGCCCACCGGGACGCTTGTGTGCGAGCTCGCTCCGCACCAAGCGGACGCGGCGACGGAGTTGGCGCGCGAGGCAGGCTTCGACGAGGTCCTGACGCGACTCGATCTCGCCGGTCGCGTCAGGGTTCTGGTGGCGAGGAAGGTTGGGTAGGGTGCTTCCGGCGACGCGCCAAGGAGCATGATGGCCGGAGCGGGGGACGATCTCGACGTCGACGCGATGCTGCGTCGCTTCCGTGAGCGTGCCGACGCCGTGAAGGATCGCCCGCTGCCGCCGGTGGCGGGCCCAGAGCGCCAGCAGTTCATCGAGCAGGCCGAGCTCGACCACCTCGATTTCGCGCTGGTCGCCGACGCCACGTGGACCTTCGACGACGGGATCCTCACCCTGCGCGTCGACCTTCGCCCGCAGGACTCGTGACGGAACCCGTCGGTGTCGCAGCCGCCGACCGGCTGCTGTCGACAACGCGATCGGTGCGCAAGCGGCTCGACCTCACGCGACCGGTGTCGCCCGAGATCGTCGAAGAGTGCCTGCGCATCGCCATCCAGGCGCCGACGGGTTCGAACCGTCAGGGCTGGCGGTTCCTCGTCGTCACCGACGCCGGGACGCGTGCCGCGCTCGCGGATTTGTATCGCAAGGGCTTCGGGCCGTACATGGATCGGACGCGCCACAGCGCGCGGCCCGCGAGCCGGGTGGGCGAGAGCGCGGTGTGGTTGGCCGAGCGGCTCGAGCAGGTTCCGGTGCACGTGATCCCGTGCATCATCGACCACACCGGTGGGGCCGGGGGTGCCGGTCTGTGGGCGTCGATCTATCCCGCCGTGTGGAGCTTCCAGCTCGCGCTGCGGAGCCGCGGCCTCGGCTCGGTGCTCACGACGCTCCACCTGATGCACGAGCGCGAGGCGGCCGAGCTGCTGGGGATTCCCGACGGCGTGGCGCAAGCAGGTCTGCTCCCGGTGGCGTATTTCACCGGCGACGACTTCAAGCCGGCTCGCCGCCGGCCCGTCGAGGAGGTCACGTACTGGAACCGGTGGGAGCAGCCGCGCCCGTAACGCCGGTCACGTGTCCAGGGTGTTCACGGCGCCGTCGGTGCGGAGCTCGACGGCCCGGCCCTCCCACGCCTTCTCGGTCATCTCGTGCATGGCGGACGCGTCGCGCGTGTTGGCGAGGGCGCGCCGGCCGTCGGGCGTGAGCGCCGACACGATTGCCACCGCGGGGGCTCCCTCGCGCTCGAACACCACCGCTGTCGCTTCGATCGTCGCCGGTCCCACGTAAGCGCCCGCCACCTTCCGTGAGGGCAGCGCGTCCACCTGCGCCTGCGTGCGCGCGGCGTCGGCCCGGATGTAGCTCTGTTCGGGAGGCGTGGTGGAGTAGAGGCCGATGGAGTGCTTCGTCACGTACCAGCCGAGGGCGCTCACCATGCCGACGGACCCCGGGTCACGGCGGCAGGTATCCACCATCGCCGCAATAGCGTGCGTCGGATAGTCGTTGGCGGGCCCGCCCGCGAACCCGAGCCCGCCGGTCACCGTGAGGGGGCGGGCGTCACCGCCCAAGGGCCCGGCGAGCCCGAGTGCGCGCAGTGCGATCTCGACGGCCGACGGGAAGCACGAGTACAGGTCGAAGCAGGCGACGTCGTCGATACCGACGCCGGCGGCGTCGAGCACAGCGCGGCCGGCGGCGGCGATGGCGGGCGACGACGCCAGCGAGTCGCGCTCGCTGAAGAAGTACTGGTCGTGCGCGTCGGCGCCGGCGAGCGGGAACACCAGCCGCTCGTCGGGAACCCCGAGATCCTGGGCAGCCTCGTAGGAGCAGAGGATGATCGCCGCGGCCTGGTCCACGTCGATGTTGGCGCACATGCGCTTGAGGTATGGGAACGTCACGACCCGGTTGTCGGGGGAGGGCGTGCGGATCTGGTCCGCCGAGTACGCGACGCGTGACCACGCGTACGGGTTGGCGGCCGACACGGCCGCGAACGTCGCCCACAGCTCACTGACCGCGCGCTGGTGCTCGTCGACAGTGCGCCCGAGCTCAGCGCGCAACGCAGTCTCGAACAGGGGATAGATCTGGGTGGGTGCGATGGCGGTGTGGGCCATCTCGTAGTCGTTCGTTCCGGACCGCGGATCGCCGACCACGTTGGCGCACGGCGGGTCGTCGGCTTGGGTCCAGTCCAGCCATACCTTCGGCTCGCGCCGCGCCCGCCACCGGGTGTAGACGGACTCGGCCCCGCCGATCAGCACGGCCCGGGCGTCGCCCCGCGCGATCGTGGTGGCGAGCTCGTTGACGAGCAGCTGCGGCGAGTTGCCGCCGACCGTGGTCGTCATCGTCGTGCGCGGCTCGACGCCGAGGCGGCGACCGAGCAGGGCGCCCGGGTCGGGGTACTTCCACGAGACGATGTCGACCACCGCGATCGTGTCGAGCGCGGCGAGCGCAGAGTGGGTCGCGCCGGAATCGGCGCCGGCGGCGCGGGCGGCGTCGGCGAGGAGCTCGATCGGCTCGCGGGCCTGACCGGGGTCGTCCGGCCGCTCCGACACCTGGCCCGCGCCGATCACGACCGGTGTACGCGGATCCATCAACTCCTCCTGTCGCCGTCGCAAGCTCCGGCTTTGCGC
>JBKOZX010000042.1:0-1100 GCA_046726115.1 Actinomycetota bacterium
GCGCCGGGACGATCACCGCTAACTACGACGGGCGGGAGAAGCACCGCACGAAGATCGGGAAGGGCGCCCGCATCTCGTCCAACACCGTCCTGGTCGCCCCGGTCGAGGTCGGCGACGAGGCGTACACCGGCGCCGGAGCCGTGGTCACCCGCGACGTGCCCCCGCGCGCGATGGCGAAGGGCGTCCCGGCGGAAATCGACGAAGGCTGGCTCGATCGGCGCGAAGCTGAGAGGGATTGACGGGGGAGCGGCGATGGAGTTGGTGACCAAGAAGAACCTCATGCTCTTCGCCGGGCGGGGCAACGAGCAGCTGAGCAAAGAGATCGCCGAGCACCTCAAGGTCCCGCTGGGCGAGATCGTGCTGTCGACGTTCGCCAACGGAGAGCTCTACTGCCGTTTCGGCGAGAGCATCCGCGGCGCTGACGTCTTCATCCTCCAGAGCCACTGCGAGCCGATCAACGAGCGGATCATGGAGCAGCTGCTCATGCTCGACGCCGCCAAGCGGGCGTCGGCCAAGCGCATCACCGCGGTGTGTCCGTTCTACGGCTATGCCCGCCAGGATCGGAAGGCCGAAGGCCGCGAGCCGATCAGCGCCCGGCTGCTCGCCGACTGCATCACCGTCGCCGGCGCCGAACGCGTCGTGACGGTCGACCTGCATACCGGCCAGGCCCAGGGCTTCTTCGACTTCCCGGTCGACCACCTCACTGCGGTGCCGCTGCTCGCCGAGCACCTCGCCCAGCGGCTTACCGGCGACGTCACGGTCGTCACGCCCGACGCCGGCGGCGGCAAGCTGATGGCGCGGTTCGCCAGCTACCTCCGTGACCACGACATCGACCCCGAGATGGCCTACATCGACAAGCGCCGCCCCAAGGGCACGCACAACGTCGCCCGCGCCCAGGAGGTCGTCGGGCTCGTCAAGGACCGCACGTGCGTCCTCGTCGACGACATGATCGACACGGCCGGCACGATCACGAGCGCGGCCGAGCTGCTGACCGACCGCGGCGCGACGGACGTCTACGTCGCCTCCAGCCACGGTGTGCTGTCGGGCCCGGCAGTCGAGCGCCTTGCCAACGCACCGATCCGCGAGGTCGTGCTCACGAA
>JBKOZX010000043.1:0-3441 GCA_046726115.1 Actinomycetota bacterium
GCCTTGTGTGCCGCGCCGCCGTCCTCCGACGGGGCGGGCGGCGCCGGTGCTCGAGCTGTCCGAGCCGACCGGCTTTGGCGTTCGCTACGCGTCGGATTGGCCTGCGCGCGTCGCGACCGCCGCGGCTCCATGTCTTCGGGAGTGGCGCTCATGCGGTTGCGAGGTCCTCTCCGTCGTCGGCTTCGAGCACAGGAGCCACAGCGACGACGCTCTCTCCCTCGCCGAGGCGGGCAACACGCACGCCGGTGGCGTCACGGCCCTGCGCCGAGATCTCCCTGGCTCCCATGCGGATGATATTGCCCGCCGACGAGAAGACCAAGATCTCGTCGGTGTCGTTGACGCAGAAGGCTCCCACAACTCCGACCCGGGCTGCAGTCACCTTCATCCCCCGCACGCCCTGCCCACCCCGGTTCTGTGGCTTGAACAGGTCGAGCTTGGTCCGCTTGCCGTGCCCGCTCGAGCTCACGAACAGCATGACGGCGCCCCGTCGGGCGACATCGCAGCCGACGACGCCGTCATCGCGGCTCTTGAGCTTCATGCCCCGCACCCCGGCGGAGTCTCGTCCCATGGCGCGCACACCGCTCTCGGCGAAGCGGATGGTCATCCCCTGGCGAGAGACCATGACGATGTCGTTGCGTCCGGTGGTCTGGATCACCTTGACCAACTCGTCGTTGCCCTGCAGGTTGATCGCCTTCAGGCCGCTGCGGATGGACGAGTCGAACTCGGCCATCTTCGTCTTCTTGACGATGCCGTTCCTCGTCGCGAAGAACAGGTATGCGCCGTCCTCGTACGTGCGGGTGTCGATGATCGCCTGAATCTGCTCCCCCTGGCTCAGCGACACGAGGTTGACGAGAGCAGTGCCGCGCGCCGTGCGGTCCTTCATCGGGATCTCGTGGGCGCGGAGCCGGTATACCCGGCCGCGGTTGGAGAAAAACAGTAGGTAGGAATGGGCGGTCGTGGGCAGGAGGTGCGCGACGTAGTCGTCGTCGCGGAGGTTGCCGCCTTTTACGCCCCGGCCGCCCCTTCCTTGGCGGCGGAACGTGTCGGCGGCGACGGTCTTGACGTAGCCCTTCCTCGACAGGACGACGATCACCTCTTCGTCCTCGATCAGGTCGAGGACGTCCATCTCGCCGGTGTCGGCGGTGATGCGCGTCCTGCGGTCGGTGCCGTACCGCTCGCGCAGCTCTCCCAACTCGTTCTTGATGACCGTGCGGAGCTTCTTCTTGCTGCGCAGAATCGACTCCAGCTCCTTGATGCGCTCCAGGAGCTCGGCGAGCTCGTCGCGGAGCTTCTGGCCTTCGAGCTGGGTGAGCCGGCGGAGCTGCATGTCCAGGATGAAGTTCGCCTGGATCTCGGTGAACTCGAAGGGCTTCGCCATGAGGCCGGCGCGGGCGGCGTCGACGTCGGCTGCGCCGCGGATGAGCTCGATGACCGCGTCGATCATGTCGAGGGCGCGGACGAGTCCTTCGACGATGTGCTCGCGGCGACGCGCCTCGTCGATGCGGTACTGCGTCCGCCGTGTCACCACTTCCATCTGGTGCGCGACGTACACAAGCACCGCCTGCGACAGGTCCAGAAGCTTCGGCACACCGTCGACCAGCGCCAGCATGTTCACCGGGAAGCTCGTCTGCATCGGCGTGTGCTTGTAGAGCTGGTTCAGGACGACCTGGGCATTGGCGTCGCGCCGTAGCTCGATCACGAGGAGCGTCGTGTCACCGGCCGACTCGTTGCGGACGTCCTTGATGCCTTCGACCTTGCGCTCGTTCACGAGCTCGGCGATCTTCTGGCCGATCACCTCGACCGAGGTTTGGAACGGCACCTCGGTCACGAGGATGCGCGTCTCGCCGCGCCGCCCTTCCTCGATGTCGGTGACGGCGCGCATCTTGATCGACCCGCGCCCCGTCCGATAGGCGTCCTTGATGCCGTCGCGCCCGAGGATGAGCGCGCCGGTCGGGAAGTCCGGCCCTTTCACGAACTTCATCAAGTCGTTGGGCTTCGCGTCCGGGTTGTCGAGCACGTGCACGCACGCGTCGATGACCTCGTTGAGGTTGTGCGGCGGGATGTTCGTCGCCATGCCGACGGCGATACCTCCGCCCCCGTTGACCAGCAGGTTCGGGAACCTCGCCGGGAGCACAGTCGGCTCCTGGTTCTGACCGTCGTACGTCTCGGCGAGGTCGACGGTGTTCTCCTCGATCTCGCCGATGAGCCCCATGGCCAGTGGCGCGAGACGAGCCTCGGTGTAGCGCTGCGCGGCCGGGCTGTCGTTCGGGGCGGGCGAGCCGAAGTTGCCGTGACCGTCGATGAGCGGATCGCGCAGCGAGAACTCCTGGGCCATACGAGCAAGCGCGTCGTAGATGGCTTCACCAGCATGCGGGTGATACACGCCCATGACGTGTCCGACAGCCTGCGCCGACTTCTGGTGCTTGCGGTCGGGTCGCAGCCCCTGCTCGTACATCCCGTAGATGATTCGGCGCTGCACCGGCTTCAAGCCGTCGCGCGCGTCAGGAAGCGCGCGCGCGGTGATGACCGACATCGCGTAGTCCAGGAAGGAGCGCTCCATCTCCTCCTGGATCTCGATTGGCTCGACATTGCCGAGCGTCTGCTGGCCGTCGTCAGGCATCGCGAACTTTCTTCCCGGGTGTCGCTATATGTCGAGGAAGCGCACGTCTTTGGCGTTCGCCTGGATGAAGTGACGACGGGTCTCGGCGTCGTCACCCATGAGCCGAGAGAAGATCTCGTCGGCGATCGCTGCATCCTCGACCGAGACCTGGAGCAGGCTTCGCGTCGCCGGGTCCATCGTGGTGACCTTCAGCTCCTCCCAGTCCATCTCGCCGAGGCCCTTGAACCGCAGGACTTCGTACTTGCGGCCTTCGTGCGCGGCGTCGAAGTCGCGCAGCACCGCGTCGTCCTTCAGGTAGTAGCGCTCCTTGCCGATATCGACGCGATACAGCGGTGGCTGGGCGATATAGATGTATCCGTTCTTCAGCATGTCGGGAAGTTGCCGGAAGAAGAACGTGAGCAAGAGCGTGCGGATGTGCGCCCCGTCGACGTCGGCGTCGGCGAGGATGATCACCCGGTGGTAGCGCACCTTCTCGTTGTCGAAGGCCTCGCCGGTGCCGGTCCCGATCGCGGTGACCAACGACTGGACTTCCTCGTTCTTGAGAAGTCGGTCGATGCGAGCGCGCTCGACGTTGAGGATCTTCCCCCGGATCGGGAGAATCGCCTGGAAGCTCGAGTCGCGCGCCCGCTTGGCGCTGCCGCCGGCGCTGTCGCCCTCGACGATGAACAGCTCGGATTCCGCCGGGTTCTTCGACGAGCAGTCAGCCAGCTTGCCGGGCATCGCCGCCGACTCGAGCAGTGACTTGCGGCGGGTGAGGTCGCGAGCCTGACGCGCGGCGAGACGAGCCCGGGCCGCTTGTGTGGACTTGTTGAGAATGTGGC
>JBKOZX010000044.1:0-9157 GCA_046726115.1 Actinomycetota bacterium
TCGATCGACCTCGCCGTGCTCGACAGCGACGACCGAGCCGTGCCGACGGGCGAGGTCGGCCAGGTGTGCCTGCGCTCCCCCGCCGTCATGAGTGGCTACTGGCGCGACCCCGACGCCACGCGGGCTGCGTTCACCGTCGACGGGTTCGTTCGCACCGGTGACCTCGGCTGGGTCGACGATCGCGGACGCCTTCGCCTCGTCGGACGCACCAAGGAGATGTACGTGCGCGGCGGCTACAACGTGTTCCCGGTCGAGATCGAGGCGGTTCTGTCGACGCATCCCGCCGTCGCCGCCGTGGCCGTCACCCCCGTGCCCGACGCGGTCATGGGCGAGATCGGTGTCGCAGTCGTGGTGCCACGCGACGCGGGCGCGCCGCCTTCACTCGCGGATCTCCGCGAGCTCGCCGCGCTGCATCTCGCGCCGTACAAGCTCCCGGAGGCGCTCAGGGTGGTCGAGGCGCTGCCGCTCACGCCGATGGAGAAGGTCGACCGGGGCGCGTTGCGCCAGGTTGTGACCGATTCTCAGCAGCCGATACGGTGACACGCCCGTCAGGTTTCTGAGAAGGCGCGGTCGCCGTGCACCTGGAGTTCACACCCGAGCAGGACGAGCTGCGCGACGGGGTGCGCACGGTGCTCACGGGCGAGTGCCCGATGAGCCTCGTCCGGGAGGTCGTGGAGAAGGGCGCGGTCCCCGACGCGCTCTGGAGCCGGATGGTCGCGTTGGGCTGGCCGGCTCTGACGGTGCCCGAGACCGCCGGGGGTCTCGGGATGGGAGCGGTCGAGCTCGCGGTCGTGGTCGAGGAGCTCGGGCGGGTCCTCGCACCGGGCCCGTTCCTGTCCACTGTCACGCAGTTCGCGCCCGTCGTCGCCGAGGCCGGCTCACCCGGGCAGCAGGAGCGGTTCCTCGGGGCCGTCGGCACCGGCGAGCTGACCGGCACCCTCGCCCTCGTCGAGCAGGACGGGAGCATCGATCCCGAGGACGTCACCGCCACCGCCGAGCCGGACGGCACCGGGTTCGTCCTCCACGGGACGAAGCCGATGGTCGTCGAGGCATCCGCCGTCGACGAGATCGCCGTGATCGCACGCCGCTCGGGCACGACCGGCGATGACGGTGTCGGTGCCTACGTCGTCCCCAGCGCCGAGACCGACGTCGAACCGGTCGATGCCCTCGACGCCAGCCGCCCGCTCGGGCGGGTCCGGCTCGACGGCGTGCGCATCGGCGCCGACCGCATGCTGGGCGAGCCCGGGCCGGCGACCGCGGCGGCCATCCGCCGTGCCGCCCAGGTCGCGATCACAGCCCTGGCGGTCGAAACGGTCGGCGCCGCGCAGGCGATCTTCGATGTCACGCTGGCGTACGCGAAGGAACGCGAGCAATTCGGTGTGCCCATCGGCTCGTTCCAGGCGATCAAGCACAAGTTCGCCGACATGCTCGTCGTCCTCGAACGTGCCCGGGCCACCGGCTACTTCGCCGCACTGACGATCGCGGAGGACGACGACCGCCGCGCCCTGGCGGCGTCGATGGCGAAGGCCGCCGCCGGCGACTGCGCGGCGCGCCTCGCCAAGGAGGGCATCCAGATCCACGGCGGCATCGGCTACACGTGGGAGCACGACATGCACCTCTACGTGCGCCGCGTGAAGTCGAACTCGCTATTGCTCGGAGGGGCCGCGCAGCACCGCGCCCGCGTTGCCGACCTGATCGGACTCTGATCGGCGCGCGAGCCTCAGCTCGTCAAGATGTACGAGAAGAGGATCAGCGCGACCGCCGAATAGACGAACCCGGTGATGATCGCGTTGCGGTGGGTGTCGTAGATGATCCTCGGACCGCCGGGACCACGTCCTCCCAAGTAGCCGAGCGCGTTCAGCTCGAGGACACCCCAGATCACGACCCAGATGATCCAGAACGTCGCGCGCTTCGAGCCCGACGTCACGTCGTTCTGGTACGGGAAATGTGTGGTGCCGACCATGAAGATCAGCATCGGCAGCGAGTAGATGGTGTTCATCCGTGACGCCAGCGCACCCTTCCGGGCGGCCGCCGCCGCGTTCGGGTCCGCTTCGCCGCCGGCCTGCACGTTCCGGGCGTTGGCGATCACGATCTTCTGGGCCGGCCAGATCACGAGCCACACGTTGAGGAACATCGTCAAGGCCAGGAGGATGCCGGCGTAGATGCTGATGCCGTGCAGGCTCTTCGCGTAGTCGCCGCTGAAAAGCTCCGTCGTACCAGACGTGTCCCGCTGGAACAGAAGAATCAGGATCCCGCTGGCGAGAGTGGCCGCGGCCGCCCACCGGAACCACCACAAGGCCCGCGACGTCAGCTTGTCGAGGGCGTTGTTCCGAGCGGCCGCCTCCATCTCGGCGAACGCCGGCACCTGGACGAAGTTGAAGAAATAGAGCAACCCGATCCACGTGATGCCGACGAAGACGTGCGACCACCGCGACAGGTACGCGAGCCCCTCACGGGAGAAGATGTCGAGGGCCGATCCCAGAACCATGGAAAACCCCCTCCTCGAGGACGCCGGGAACGTAGCACGGCAAGCTAGCGTGCGACCCGTGATCCTCGACCGGCTCGACCTCACGCCCGACGAGCTCGCACGGCAGACCGGATGGGAGCTCAAGCCCGAGGGCCTGTGCAAGGACGACCGCTGCGTCCCCTTCCCTGCCGGGTCCGGCAACGGCGTCGTCGACGTCAACGTGGTTGCCGAGCGGCTGGGGATGCCCCTCGTGCACGACGACCGGCACGACGTGTGGGCCCTCGGCCCGGAGAGTGGCGGCCGTGTCCTCGAGTCGGCCGAGCTACCGCCGATCGTGCTCGCCGACGTCGACGGGCAACCCTTCGACTTGACGTCGCTGCGCGGCGAGAAGGTCCTCATCGCGGCGTGGGCATCGTGGTGAGGCTGCCGGATGGCGCTGCCCGTGTGGCGGCAACTCCGGTCTGAGCTCCACCCCGCGGGCCTCGAGATCGTCACCGTCGCGCTCGACCTCGAGGTCGACGCCGCCCGCTCGTGGATCGAGCGTTCGGGAGCGGAGCACCCGCAGCTCGTGGACACCGCGCACCGCCTCGACGAGCTGCTCGGGATCGTCAACGTGCCGAGCGCAGTCTGGGT
Organism: Actinomycetota bacterium; assembly: GCA_046726115.1. Taxonomy (GTDB): domain Bacteria; phylum Actinomycetota; class Acidimicrobiia; order IMCC26256; family JACDBD01; genus JALZAA01. Next base: position 3,101 of record JBKOZX010000044.1, read on the forward strand.
CGACGAGGACGGGATGATCGTGCGTCCCCCGCACACCGCCGCCGTCGAGCGCTACGACTTCAGCAAGATCAAGGCGCCCGAGGGACTCCCCGACGACATCGATCGCCACGTCCGCGACATGCTCGAGCAGGTCAAGCGCATCCCTCGCTTCGACGCGGACCACTACGTCGCCGCGCTCCACGACTGGGTCGAGCGCGGCGCGGAGAGCGAGTACGCGCTGTCACCCGATGAAGTCGTGCGCCGCTCTGCGCCGCGCCCGCCCGAGGTGGCAGAGGCCGCCGCCGAGTTCGAGCTCGGCCAGTACCTCCACCACGCCGGCTACGCCGACGACGCCCGACCGCACTTCCGCGCCGCGCATCGACTGCAACCCGAGAACTGGACGTACAAGCGCAACACGTGGGAGCTCGTCTCCCCCGGCCTCCAGGGCCCGAGCGAGTACTACGACGGCGATTGGCTCAGCGACATCAAAGCCGCGGGCCCCGAGCACTACTACGCCCCCATCGACTTCTAGTGCCGACCGGCTCACGCAATCTGACGTGATCTGACACATTGACACGCCTGACGGCGTCTCGTACGCTGCCGGCGTGGACGAAGGCAGACGAGCGCGCCGCAGCCTGACGGGGCTCGTCGCCGGCGAGATCGCCGCGGTGATCGCACTCCACCGGCTCGGCGGTGTCGACGGGTTCGCCATTCCCCGGCATGACCTGGTCGAGTGGCTACGGGCGACACCAAGCGAAGACGTGCTGCTCGCCGGCGTCCGGCTCGCAGCGCTCGTCGCGGCCTGGTGGCTGCTCGCATCCACGCTGGTGTACGTGGCGGCGCGACTCGCCCGCCTGCACGGCGCGGCGCGCGCTCTTGGATGGGCGACGCTCCCCTGCGTGCGACGCTGGGTCGACGGCGTCGCCGCCGTGTCGATCGTGGCCGCGGGTGCACTCGGCGTCGCGCCACCGGCGGCCGCCGACCCGCCACCGACGTCGACTCCCGTGCCGCCGGTCGTGGTCGAGCTGGATCACCGTGACCGACCCGTCCCGATCGACCAACCTCGGGTCACCGTGCGCACCGGTCGCACGGGCGACGCGACGCCTTCCACCGTGCCGCCGCGCGACAACAGGCCGTTGCCCGCACCCCACCCTCGAGCGTGCCGGTCGTTCCGCCGACGACGCCGGCGCCGGCCGCGCCCCCGGCGCTGCCCACTCCCGCGCCTCCGCCCAGCGTGGCGAGCGCGCCGCACGCGGTCGTGCCCGGCGACCACCTGTGGTTGATCGCCGCCGACCATCTCGCAAGGATCAGCGGGCGGCAGCCGGCCGACCTCACCGCCGCAGACATCGCGCCGTACTGGTGGCGCGCCGTCGAGCTCAACCGGTCGCGGCTGCGCTCCGGGAACCCGAACCTCGTCTACCCGGGCGAGGTCGTCGACCTTCCGCCGCTCTGACCGCGGCTCAGGGGTCGCGAGGCAGGCCGAGCAGCCGCTCGGCGATCACGTTGCGCTGAACCTCGGTCGTGCCGCCCGCGATCGTGAGCGCCCGATTGAACAGGAACCCGCGCACCCACATGGCGGCGTCGCCGTCGGAGACCGCGCCCTCGGCGCCGAGCAGTCCCAGGCCCACCTCCTGCACCCGCTGGTCGTGCTCGACGCCCAGCAGCTTGCGTACCGCCGCCTCCGACCCGCTTGGGTCGGCGCCCCCCAGCGCCTGCAGCATGAGCCGGAAGCCGAGCACGTTCAGCGCATGCTCCTCGGCCACGAGCCCGCCCGCTTCGTCGAGCGCGATGCCGTCCTCTGCCAGCCCCGCGTCGTCCACGAGCTTCAGGACACCCTCGACGCCATAGCCGATCGACGACCCGCTCCCCATGAACACGCGCTCGTTCGCGAGCGTCGTGCGGGCCGCGCGCCACCCGTCGTGCGCGTCCCCCACCAGGCAGTCGTCAGGGATGAACACGTCGTTGAAGAACACCTCGTTGAACCACGCCTCACCCGTGAGCTCGCGCAGCGGCCGGATGTCGATCCCGGGCGTCTTCATGTCGAGCATGAAGTAGCTGATGCCGTCGTGCTTCGGGGCGTCGGGGTTGGTCCGGGCGAGGAGGATCCCCCAGTCGGCGTCCTTCGCCATCGACGTCCAGACCTTCTGGCCGTTGACGATCCAGCCGCCGTCGTCGCGGACGGCCCGGGTGGTGAGCGACGCGAGGTCGGATCCGGCGCCGGGCTCACTGAAGAGCTGGCACCACGCGACGTCGCCCCGCAGGGTGGCCGGGATCCAGCGCTCCTGCTGCTCCTTGGTCCCGTAGACCATCAGCGGCGGCAGTGCCCACGCGCCGACGCTGAGGTTCGCCCGCCGCACCTTCCCCTTGCGGAACTCCTCGTCGATGACGAGCTGCTCCAGCGCGCCCGCGTCACGCCCCCACGGTTTCGGCCATTGGGGCGCGAGGTAGCCTGCGTCGGCGATCTGGTGACGCTGCTCGACGGCGTCGAGTCCCTTGACGCCCGCCACGAACTCCCGCACCTCCTCGCGCAGCGACTCTGCCTCGGGCGGGAGATCGACTCCCAACCGCCGACGGACACCGGCGCGCGCGGCCTCGGCGGCACGCACACGCCACGCCGACGTGGGACCGAGGAGCTGGCGCGTCACCATGGCGCGCTTCAGGTACAGGTGGGCGTCGTGCTCCCACGTGAAGCCGATGCCGCCGTGGACCTGGATGCAGTCCTTCGCGGCCCGGTACGAAGAATCGATCGCGAGGCTCGCCGCCGTGGCCGCTGTGAGCGGCGCGACGTCGAGCTCGTCCGCGGCGCGGGCGGCGTCCCACACCGCCGCGCGCGCGAGCTCGGTCTCGGCGAGCATCTCCGCGCACTTGTGCTTCACGCCCTGGAACTGGCCGATGGGCCGGCCGAACTGCTCGCGGACTTTCGCGTACTCCGATGCCGTATCGACGCACCATTGGCCCACACCGACGCCCTCGGCCGCGAACACCACGGCCGCGAGGTCACGCACACGCTCGGTGTCAACGTCCTTCAGCCGGCGCGCGGGCGGAATCACTGCGCCGTCGACACGCACCTCGCCGACCCGGCGCGTCGGGTCGACGCTCTCCTTCTCGGTGGCCGTGAAGTCACCGGCGGTGAGGACACACCAGTCGTCGTCCGCCCGGGCGATCAGCACGCCGGCCAGGTGGGCCGAGGGCACCGCTCGCAACGTGCCGTGTGCCCGCAGCCCGTCACCGTCGCGCTCGGCGTCGAGCCGCCCGTCGATCGCGACCGCCCCGACAATCTCCCCCGACACGAGCTCGGGGACGATGTCGGCAGCCATCTCCTTCCCCGCCGCCTGCACGACGGCCGCCGCGAGCACGGTGGGCACGAACGGGCCCGGCGTGCACGCTCGCCCCAGTTCCTCGAGCACCACCGCCAACTCGGGCAGCCCGTAGCCTTCGCCGCCGAGCGCCTCGTCGACGTGCAATCCGAGCCATCCCTGGGCGGCGAGCTCGGCCCAGAACGGCGGCAACGTCTCCGCGTCTGCGTCGAGCAGCGCGCGGGGGACGTCCGGTGCGCAATACCGCTCTACCCACCCGCGCGCCGCCTGGCGGAGCGCTTCGTGCTCCTCTGTGATCCCGATCGGCATGCGACGAATCCTAGGCGCGGTGACACGAACGTCAGGTTTGGGCTCGTAGGCTCACGGACGGTGTCTCTGTTACGGCGCGCACGGACGCGGGGCTTCCCGCCGTCGGGGAACGGCGCGTCGTCGTTCCATCTCTCCTGGCGCGTCCCGCCCGATGCCGGCCATCTCGTCGCGGCCGCGGTCACGCTGGAGGTGGTCACCGCGCCGGTCGTCGAGCACCTCTACTTCTGGGCGCTGCAGGTCGGGTTCCCCGGAGCCGGCGCGGCGCACCTCGGGCTGCAGTGGAACCACCGCCATCCCGGCTTCGGCGCCGTCAACTGGGGCGGCTACACCGCGAACGGCTCGCTGCTCGACGGGACTGCGTCCGGGCTTCCGAGCACGCCCGAAGACCCCAACACCCGCGATTACCCGTGGGAACCGGGGCGGGCGTACCAGTTGCACGTGCACCACGCGGGTGAGAGCCGCTGGCGCGGCGAGGTGACCGACCTCGCGACCGGCGTCACGACGGCCGTGCGCGATCTGATCGCTCCGTCCGAGTTCCTCGGCGAGCCGATGGTGTGGTCGGAGGTTTTCGCCCGGTGCGACGACCCGCCGGTGACGGCGCGGTGGTCGGACTTCGAGGTCGAGACCGAGCGCGGCGACCGCGTTGTCCCAGTCGCGCTCGTCGTGAACTACCAGTCACACGGCGACGGCGGCTGTGCGAACACAGTCTCGTTGCTCGACGACGTAGGCGGTGTGCTGCAGATCACGAATACGGAGCGCGGCACCCTGCAAGGCGCAGCACTCCCGCTGCATTGACGCCATCCTCGATAACCGCCGGGAGACGCTCTAGAGTGCCCGGTCGTGCGAACAAGGATCTTGGCCGCGGTCGGACTCGCGGCCTGCATGATCGTGGGGCTCAGCGCGCCCGCATCCGCCGGCGAGAACATGCACGTGGACGTCAACAAGGTCGTCGTCGGCACCGCACCCGGCGGCACGACGTTCACGGTGCACTACGCCTGCACCGACGGCGGCCCGTCGGGTGATCTCACGTTCAATGCCGCCGGGAACCCGGTCCCGCCAAACAGCAACTTCTTCAACGACGGCGTGGTGACGACAAGTTGCACGATCACCGAGACCGGCACCGGCGGGGCGACGGTCTCGTACAGCTGCCAGGACGACGGCGTCAACGCCAGCTGCGGGCCCTCGGGCAATGAGGTCACGTTCGACTCGCCCACCAACCTGTCCAACACGGTGACGTTCACCGTCACCAATACGTTCGGCGGTACGGTCCCGACGTCGTCGCCGGGCACGCCCTCTGCGCCGGAACCGGCGACCCCGGTCTCGGGCACGCCCGTCTTCACCGGGTAAGGCGGCGCGGCAGCTACTCGATCCCGCCGGCGATGCGGTTCAGCACGTCGGCCAGCTCCGTGGGCCTGCTGATCATGACGTCGTGACCGGCGCCGTCGAGCAGCGGCGTCAGCGGCTCCCAGCACCACGCGCCGTGCGCGCCGCCGTGTACGAGGACGATCGGTGCGGGCATCTCGTCAGACGATCTTCTCGCCGTCCTTGATGATCGAGATCGCCTGCGTCGGGCAACCCTGGCCTGCGAGGAGGATCTTCTCCTCCGGTTGCGCGGCCGGATCGACCACGATCGCCACGCCGTCGTCGTCGAGGTCGAACACCCCGGGCGCCCAGAACGAGCAGTTTCCCGAACCCATGCAGGCGTCGCGGTTGATCTCGATCTCCAGCGCCACGGCTCGTAGGGTAACGGGCATGACCACGACCGAGAAGCCGAAGCTCCACTGGAAGAAGAGCGAGACGCACGGGCTGCTCCCCGATCCGGAGCCCCGCGAGATCAAGTACACGATCGTCTCGGTCGACGACCACCTCGTCGAGCCGCCCGACATGTTCGAGGGTCGGCTCGCCCGGCGCTTCCAGGACCGCGCGCCCAAGATCATCGAGACCAGCGAGGGCCACGAGGTGTGGGAGTTCGACGGTCAGCTGTACTTCCAGGTCGGGCTCAACGCCGTCGTCGGCCGCAAGCGCGAGGACTGGAAGGTCGAGCCGACGCGCTTCGAGGAGATGCGCGCCGGCTGCTACGACATCGACGCCCGCGTCAAGGACATGGACATCAACGGCGTCTGGGCGGCGGTGAACTTCCCGTCGCAGATCACCGGGTTCTGTGGACGGGTGTTCTCGCAGTGCTCCGACCCTGAGCTCGGGCTCGCGGTCACGCAGGCTTGGAACGACTGGTTCGCCGAGGAGTGGCACGCGCCCTACCCCGACCGCATCCTGCCGATGGGCATCACCTACCTCGGCGACGCGGAGCAGGGCGCCGACGAGATTCGGCGCAACGCCGAACGCGGGTTCGTGGCCGTGACGCTTCCCGAGCAGCCGCACCGGGTCAACATGCCGAACCTGTTCTCCGGCTGGTGGGATCCGATCATGGCTGCGTGCGCCGAGACCGGCACGG
>JBKOZX010000045.1:0-9687 GCA_046726115.1 Actinomycetota bacterium
CTTGCGCGCCGTCAGCGTGATCGTGCTGTTCCCCGCAGGCACGTGCAGCTGGCCGAGGAAGTTGTTGACGCCGATGGTGATCTTCCCGAGCTCGGCGCGGCCGCGCACTCGACCACTGGCTCCCGTCCACACCGACGACAGCGAGACGAGCAGGTCGCGGTTGCCGGCGTCAGCGAGCGAGTTCGGCGGAGGTACCAGCGCGTTGAACGACTGGAGCCCGGCCTGGGCGTCCTCGAACTCACCCTGGGTCACCGGCGGCGGCGGCACCGGCGTCGGCGTCAGCTGACGCTCCACGAGCGCGTTGCCGTTGGTTGCCGGCGGGACGGAGCTCAAGAGGTCGTCCACGGTCTGGGGTTGGAGCAGCGGGTGGTCGGACGGCAGCCCGGCGAGCACGGAGGCGACCAGGTCGCCGCCGCCGGCCCAGTCGTCGGGCTCGAGGACGACCACCCCGCGCTGGACGTTCGGCTGCTCGAGCGCGACGACAGACAGCCCGGCGAGGAATCGTTGTGCCCGCAGCGCCGGCGGATCGTTGCCGTCGAGCAGACGCTGGAGACCGGCGTCCGATCCGAGCGCCGTGACCTGGCCCTGCTGGCTGCGCACGACGAACGGCTGCGCGGGCGTGAACTGCTCGTCGCGCGGAGCGAGATCGGCGCCATCGAGGATCACCCGGTCGACGCCGGCATCCCGGAGTCGTGCCAGCGACGCGTCGTTGGCGGGGCGGGCGATCTCAGTCCGCAGGTCGACCCGCGTGCCGAGGAGCGCGCCGAGCGTGTCGGTTCCCTGTGCAAGCTCGAGTCCCACCTCGGTGCTGAGGCCGCCGCCGACGAGGGAGCGCACATCGACCGGCACGTACGGACCGGCGAGCACCTGCGACCGACCGAGCGCGTCGTGCATCGCGTCGAGCGAAGTCGCCAGCGCCGGGTCCTCGCGCGCGAGCTGGGTCCACGACTCGAGCGTTTCGGGCCCGGGCGCCAGGGTGACCGGCACGCCCGCGTTGGCGATGGCGATCGCGCCGCGGCCGAGACGTCCGTCGGGTTGCAGCTGGGCGACCACGCCGGGATCGGGCTTGCCGTCGAGCTGGTACGCGGGCCGGGCCACCATCGGCAGCACCCACGTGACGCCGAGGCGCTTCCCGATCGTCGGGCTGCCGTTGGCGCCCGGCGCCACCGCCACCGCCGGCGTCACGAACCCGGACAGCTGGGTGCCGTCGGGCTGACGCAGGTCTACGTCGAGTGGGTACACGCCCGTCCGGCGCAGCGGCAGGCGCGTCGGGTCGCTCGGCCCGTCCTCGGGCTGGAGGCCGAACGTGAGCGTGCGGCTGCCGTCGGCGTCGGCGGGGAAGAGGTCGAGCGGGAGCTCGACGTGGCCGAGCACGGAGCCGAGGTTCCTGCCTTGCAGCGCGCTCTCGTAGCCCGACCGGGACGTGACCGCGCCGTAGGCCGTGACGCTGACCGTGAGGCCGGGCGTCGCGGCGGCGGGGCCCTGCACCTGCAGCCGCAACGGGAGGTTGCCACCGACAGTGACCCACGCCGGCTGCCCGGTGAGCACGAGTCGGGATGCGTCGGGCGCGGTCGTAGGCGGTGGGTTCACCCCGGCGGCCACCGGCGCTGCCGTGAGCAAGAGCGCGGCCCCGGCCGCGAGCACACTCAGCGTCGTGCGCGTCGCGCGTGTCACAGCGTCCGTCCGAGCACGCACAGGCCGACGGGCAGGCGCCGGAAACCGCACGACTCGTACAGCGCGAGCGCGGGCTCGTTGTCGAGCTGCGTGTTCACGAGCACGCGCTCGGTGGCGCGCCGCCGCAACCACCAGAGCGCGTCGGCCACAAGCGTGCGTCCGAACCCTCGATTGCGCGCGGCCGGGTGCACGGCTACCCGCTGGAGGTACCCGTGCCGTCCGGCGCGTCCCGTCACCGCGTACCCGGAGACAGGTGTCGCGGAGCTCGTGGTGACGCGAAAGCGAGTCACCGGCGTCGCGCGCAAAGCCTCCACGAGACCGTCACGGTCGAGCCGCCAGTTTCCGTCGAACGCGCTCGCATCGAGCGCGAGGATCTCGGGGCGATCGTCGCGGCGGGCGCGCCGGGTCGACCCCGCCTGGCGGGGGAGGTGCTCGAGGTCGTGGGCGAGCAGATGCAGGCGCTCGCGCACTGCAAACCCGGCGTCGACGAACGGGAGCGAGTCGGCGGGGCTGAGCGCGCTGGTCAGGACCGCCTTGTACCGGCCGGCCTGCAGGACCCCGAGGCAGCGCTCGATCACGGGCTGGGTCAGCGGGGCGTCGGCTCCGAGCGTCAGATGCGCGACGTCGGCGTGGGAGCGCCACGGGCCGATGCGCGCCCAACCGCCCCGCCAGCGGAGGGTGTGGACGCTCATCGATCCAAGCGAAAGACGGGAAGCGCGGTGCCGAAGTGCCTCATGGCGACGCGCGAGCGTAACCGCGGGGTCGCGCGGCGGCCGAGCACCACACGAGCGAGAGAGACCCCGGTACCGTGACGGCGACCAAAGGAGAAGGTGTGCTGCTCGTCGGCGCCGATCCGCGCTTCGCCGACCACGACCCCGGCCGGGGGCACCCCGAGCGCCCGGCCCGGCTCGAGGCCGCGCACGCCGGGCTCGCGCAGGCGGCGCGCGACCTCGACGCAGACACCGACTCGCTCCTGACGCCACTCCCTGCACGCGACGCCACACCCGAGGAGATCACGCGGGTGCACACGCGTGCCCACGTCGCCCGGCTCGAAGCGCTGGCCGAGCGAGGCGGCGGCAGGATCGATCCCGACACGGCGATGTCGGCGGGCTCGTGGGCGGCGGCCGTGCGGGCGGCCGGCGCCGGCCTCGCCGCCGTCGACGCACTCTGGGACGGCACCAACCCCGCCGCCTTCCTTGCGCTGCGGCCACCGGGTCACCACGCCCGGCCCGAGGGTGCGATGGGCTTCTGCCTGCTGAACAACGTCGCCATCGCGGCAGCGGCACTCGCTGATCGCGCCGAGCGCGTCCTGGTTCTCGACTACGACGCGCACCACGGCAACGGCACGCAAGAGGTGTTCTACGACGACCCGCGGGTCGCCTACGTGTCGTTCCACGAATGGCCGCTGTACCCCGGAACCGGGCGCCTCGACGAGGTGGGGTCGGGTGACGCGATCGGGGCGACGTGCAACGTCCCGGTGCCTGCGGGCACCACCGGCGACGTCTACCTCCGCGCCTTCGACGAGGTGGTCGCGCCGCTGAGCGCACGCCACGCACCCGACTGGGTGCTGGTCTCGTGCGGCTTCGACGCGCACCGCGCCGACCCACTCACGGGGCTGGGCCTCTCGGCGGGTGACTACGCCGCGCTCGCGACCCGCGCGATGCAGCTCGCGCCGCGTCCCGGGCGCGTGATCGTCTTCCTCGAAGGCGGCTACGACCTGGACGCCGTGCGCGACGGCACCGCTTCGACGGCGACCGCGCTCGTCGGTGAGACGGTCGTGGCCGTCGAGGAACCGACCTCAGGCGGTCCCGGCCGCGAGGTCGTCGACGCCGCGCGCGACCTGTGGCGCGAGGTCGCCGAGCGCCGGTCGTAACCCGGCGCCCTAGCTGCCCGCGGCGGCGGCTTTGCCGACCGTCGCCGCAAAGCTCGAGCTTGCGGGGGCGTCAAATCAACCTGGCTCGGCGGGCTCGGTGTCGGGGCTCTTCTCCCCGTCGCTCGACGGCTCGCGCAGCATCTCGGCCAGTCCGCCGACGGCGCCGAACAGGCCGCTCATCTCGGTGGGCAGGAAGATCTTCGTGGCCTGCCCGTTGGCCACCACCCGAAGCGCCTCGAGGTACTTCAGCGCGAGCAGGTCGGGAGTCGGGTTGCCCTCGTGGATGGCCGAGAACACCGCGCGGGTTGCCGACGCCTCGCCTTCGGCCACCGCGGCCTCGCGGTACTTCTCGGCGTCGGCCAGCCGCTGGATCGCCTCCGACTGCCCTTGCGCCTCGAGGATGGCGGCCTGCTTGTCACCTTCGGCCCTGGTGATGGCGGCCTCGCGCACACCCAGCGCCTCGGTGACGACGGCTCGGCGCGTGCGCTCGGCCTGCATCTGGTGGTGCATCGACTGCACGACGTCGGGCGGCGGGTCGATCCGTTGGATCTCCACGCGCACGACGCGCACGCCCCACTTGTCGGTGGAGTCGTCGAGGATGTCGCGCAGGTGCGTGTTGATCTTGGCGCTCGACGTGAGGGCGTCGTCGAGTTGGAGGTCACCGATGAGGTTGCGCAGGTTCGTCTGCGCGAGCTTCGTCACCGCGAGCTCGAAGTTGGCGACGTTGTACTTGAGTCGCTTGGCGTCGGTCGCCTCGTGGTAGATGACCGCGTACACGCTGACCACGACGTTGTCCGACGTGATCACCTCCTGCGCCGGCACCTCGACGACCTGCTCGCGCATGTCCACGAGGTGCACGCGGTCGACGAAGGGGACGATGACCCGCAGCCCCGGGTCGACGGTCCCCTTGTACCGGCCCAGTCGCTCGACGACGCCGCGCTGGAACGGGCGCACGATCTTGATGCAGCTGAACGCGAGCACGAACAGGAGGAAGGCCACCACGGCCAGGACGATGATTGCTGCCATCGGACAGCTCCTTCGGCGACGACCGTCAGCCGGGCGCTGGCGGCGAGCCCGGCTCGGTGCGGCCGGGCGTGACTCCCCGCGGCGCAACGTCGATGCGCCACGGGCTGACGACGACTCGCGTGCCGGTCACGTGCGTGACGAGGACGGTGGCGCCGGCGGCGACCCCCATGCCGTTGGTGGTCTCGGCGCGCCAGGTCTCCCGGTCGAGCCGCACCATGCCGGTCTCGTGCTTACCGGGGGGGATCTCGGTCACGACGGTGGCCGTGCGCCCTTCCCACCGATTGGCGCCGACGGGGTGCACTTCGTCCCGCCCTTCGAGCCGGCGGCCGAGGGGAACGAGCGCGGCGAGGCTGACGGCTGTCACCCCGACGAACAGCACCCACTGGATGACGGCCCCGCCGCCCGCGAATGCCGCCACCGCCGCCGCGGCGGCGCCGATGGCGAACGACCCCATGTAGAAGAGGACGGGCGTGAACACCTCGGCGAGGGCGAACACGACCACGGCGACCAGCCAGATCCAGCGCCAGGTCTCAGGAGAGTTGACGTCCATGGCCGCGGCTCCTGCCTTCCTGCCGCGACGGTACCGCAGCGACCCCGTGTGAGCCGTAGCGCGGACGCGCTCGCCGGTGAAGTTGGGCGAGCCGCGGGACCAGCGTCAGCTGGCGCGGGCGCCCCGAAATGCCCGCTCGAGGAGCGGCGTGCGGGCGTCGAGCAGGTCGTCGAAGTCGTCGTGTGCTCCCACGGGGACCAGCTCGGTGACCGCGGACTCCGGCCGGCGGTAGTCGAACAGACGCCACCCTCGCGGGGGGCTGGTGGCGTCAGCGTGGCGGAGGCACAGCCGGCCGGTCGCCTCGGGCTCGTCGAGCGGGTGCAGCCAGACGGCGCGGCGGGAGGTGTCGAATCCGATTGCCGCCGCTGCCGGTTCTGTGCAGCCAGGCCGCCCACAGCCCCTCATGTCCTGAACGTATAGAACCCGACGCGTGAAGTGGTGGATGCTCGCGAAGATGATCAGGTGACCGCCATCCCGCCGCGCCTGCGGCCGCTCCTCGACGCGGACTCGCCGGTCCAGCAGCTGGCCGGACGACTCGTCGCGGCCGGGTACCAGTGCTTCCTCGTCGGCGGCAGCGTCCGCGACGCCCTGCTCGACGTGCCCGACGACGAGCAGCGGGACGTCGATCTCGCCACGGACGCCCGCCCCGACGAGGTCGAGCGCCTCGTGCGGGACTGGGCCGACCACGTCTGGCTCCAGGGCCAGCGGTTCGGGACCGTCGGGTGCGAGCGGGCGGGCACGCGCATGGAGATCACGACCTTCCGGGCCGACGTCTATCGGCCCGAGAGCCGCAAGCCCGAGGTCGCCTTCGCCGACGATATCGAGACCGACCTGTCGCGGCGCGACTTCACGATCAACGCGATGGCGCTGCGCCTCCCCGATCCCGAGCTCGTCGACCCGTTCGACGGGGCGGCGGATCTCGCCGCCCGGCGTCTCCGAACGCCGCTGGCGCCGGAGGAGTCGTTCCTCGACGACCCGCTCCGCATGCTGCGCGCGGCGCGCTTCATCGCCGCGTTCGACATGCAGCCCGATCCCGAGCTCGTCGCCGCGGTCGAGGAGCTGCACGGACGGCTCGAGATCGTGAGCGCCGAGCGCATCCGCGACGAGCTCGCGAAGTTGCTGACGACGGGCGACCCGTCGGCAGGGCTGTGGTTCCTCTGCCGCACCGGCCTTGCCGACGAGTTCCTGCCCGAGCTCAACGCGCTCCAGCTCGAGCAGGATCCGATTCATCAGCACAAGGACGTGCTCGCGCACACGATCGCGGTCGTGAGCAAGACCGACCCCGACCTGGAGGTGCGGCTCGCCGCGTTGCTGCACGACATCGGCAAGCCCAAGACGCGTTCGGTCGGCCCGGGCGGGGTGAGCTTCCACCACCACGAAGTCGTCGGCGCGCGGATGGCCGAGGAGCGGCTGCGCGCGCTGCGGTTCCCGAACGATGTCGTCGAGCACGTCGCCCGCCTCGTCTATCTCCACCTGCGCATCCACACGTACGCGATGGGCTGGACCGACCGTGCCGTCCGCCGCTACGCGCGCGACGCCGGGCCGCTGCTCGAGCCGCTCAACCATCTCGTGCGCCAGGACTGCACGACCCGCAACAAGGCGAAGGCGCGCGCGCTCCAGCGGCGCATCGACGAGCTCGAGGAACGCATCGCACGGCTGCGGGAGCAGGAGGAGCTCGACCGGATCCGACCGCCGCTCGACGGTCGTCAGGTCATGGCGTTCCTCGGCGTCGAGCCGGGGCCGCTCGTCGGCGAAGCGCTCGACTTCCTCCTCGAGGTTCGTCTCGACGAAGGCCCGATCGACGAAGCCGAGGCGTACGAGCGGCTCGCAGCGTGGGCGCGCGAACGGGGCATCAAACCGGCGCGCTGACCGTCAGATCCCCTCTTTGCGCGCCCGCCACACGATCGTGCGCGGGATGAGCGCGTCGACGGCGGGGCGCGGCTCGGCGAGCACCTCCACCCGGAAGCCGGAGCGTGTCAGCGCGTGGAACACGTCACTCACCGTCCGCACGTACAACTTGATCGACTCCCCGTCGCGCTCGACGGTGATCGGCTCGTCCGTAAAGTAGGACATGCGGACGATGGCGTCGATCGGCGTGGACGGGCTGTCCGGCGGCGCCCGGCCGACGCACAGCGCGATGGGATGCTCGAACGAGAACACGAACATCGCGCGGTTCTTGAGCACACGGTGCACCTGGCGTAAGGCCCGACCCAGGTCGTGGACCTCACCCAGCGAGTACGCGCTGAACACGAGATCGATCGACTCGGCCCGCAAGAACGCGAGGTCGGCGAGGTCGCCGTGGTGCCACTCGATTCGCGCCTCGGCGCGCTCGGCGAGGGAGCGGCCGCGCTCGAGCATCCGGTTCGACGCGTCGACACCGATGACGGTCGCTCCCTGGCGCGCCAGTGTCACGGTGGCCTGACCCACGCCGCACCCGAGGTCCAGCACGCGCTTGCCGGCGACGTTCCCGAGAAGGCGCAGGTCGTCCTCGGTCGGGCCGTCGGGCGCGTACCGAACGACATCGGTGGGCGGATCCTCGCGGCGCTGCGACGCGATGCGGTCCCAGCTCTCGGTGTTCGTCACCGGCTCATTGTGGCCATCGGCGGTCGACGACGCTGGCGCTTACTGGCCCTGGGCGAAGGTCTCCACCATCTCGCGGGCTTCCTCGTCCCGGTACTGCACCGGTGGCGACTTCATGAAGTATGCAGACGGGCCGAGCAGCGGCCCGCCGACGCCGCGGTCGAGGGCGAGCTTGGCGCACCTGAGCGCGTCGATGATCACGCCGGCCGAGTTCGGCGAGTCCCACACCTCGAGCTTCATCTCGAGGTTGAGCGGCACGTCGCCGAAGTTGCGACCCTCGAGCCGGATGTACGCCCACTTCCGGTCCTCGAGCCACGGCACGTGGTCCGACGGGCCGATGTGCACGGCGTCCGCCTCGAGACCGTGATCGATCTGGCTGGTGACGGCCTGGGTCTTGGAGATCTTCTTCGACTCCAGCCGCTCGCGCTCGAGCATGTTCTTGAAGTCCATGTTGCCGCCGAAGTTGAGCTGGTAGGTGCGGTCGAGCACGACGCCGCGGTCCTCGAACAGCCGGGACAGGATGCGGTGCACGATCGTCGAGCCGACCTGGCTCTTGATGTCGTCGCCGACGATGGGGACGCCGGCGTCGGTGAACTTCTGCGCCCACTCGGGCTTGCTGGCGATGAACACGGGGATCGCGTTCACGAACGCGACCCCGGCGTCGAGGCACGCCTGGGCGTAGTGCTTCTGGGCCTGCTCGGACCCGACGGGCAGGTAGCCGACCAGCACGTCGGCGCAGGCGGCGCGCAGCGCGGCGGCGACGTCGACGGCCTCGGCCGGTGACTCCTCGACCGTGCCCCGGTAGTACTTGCCGAGCCCGTCGAGTGTCGGCGCCCGTTGGACCTGGACCCCCAGATCGTCGACGTCCGCGAAGCGGATCGTGTTGTTGGGGCCGGCGAGGATCGCCTTCCCGAGGTCGAGGCCGACCTTGTCCGCGTCCACGTCGAACGCGGCGACGAACTCGACGTCGCGGACGTGGTATCCGCCCAGCACGACGTGCATGAGGCCGGGCACGCTGTCGGCGGGGTCGGCGTCGCGGTAGTACTCGACCCCCTGCACGAGGCTGCTGGCGCAGTTCCCCACTCCGGCGATGGCGACTCGAATCGAACGACTCATCACGCGGTCGCTCCTTTCTGTGACGGTGCGGGGTACGCGGCCTGCCGCTCGGCGGCGATCAGCTCGTTCACCCACGCGAGGTCGCGCTCGGTGGATTCCGTGCGGTGTTGTGCCAGAGAGCGCGTGTAACGATCGGTGCGGCGCGGCGTCGCCTGGCGAGCGTCGGCGAGCCGCTCGCCGAGGTCGGCGCGGCGGCGCTCGAGCAGATCGACCCGGGCGTCGCTCGGGAGGTGCCGGCAGAACGCGTACTTCAGGGCGAAGGCCCTCTCCTCGTCGGTTCCGGGCGCGTCCTCGCCCGTGAGCAGCTCGGCGAAGAGGTCGTTGCCCCGGGCGGTGAGCCGGTACTGCTTGCGGGTGCGGCGGGTGGGCTTGGGCAGCCGGCGTACGCGCGCCGCCGCCGTCTCCCCGTCGATCGAGCCCGTCGCCGGCATCGGCGCGGCGCCCACCGGCGCGGTCGCCGCCGACCCCGCGGCCACGATCTCGATCGCCCCCGCCCCCTCGAGGCGGCGCAGGGCCGGGTAGAGGGACCCGTACGACACCCCCCACAGGAAGCCGAGGGTCTCGCCGAGGCGCTTCTTCAGCTCGTATCCGTGCAGCGGTTGCTCCTTGAGCAGGCCGAGGATGGCGAGTTCGAGCACGCGGTGGCTCCGGTGTTCGGGATGGGCGCAGATCGGTGCGTATATATCGCCCCGATATATCGGGCGGTCAGTATGTCCCCCCGAGCCGTCACCGTCAAGCCTCCCGGTGCTCACCCGCCGGTCGTCCGCCGTTCACCGGAAGGTCCGGCCGCGAGCGCGGCAGCCGGACGAAATCCGCGGTGCGTCACTTCCGCGCGCTGGCTCGCGTCCAGTCGGGCGCGCCCCTACAC
>JBKOZX010000046.1:0-6315 GCA_046726115.1 Actinomycetota bacterium
GCCCAGCGGGATCTTGAGGCACTCGGCGATCTCTTTGCTGAGCTGCTCGTTGCCCCGCCCGGCGAAGAGCATCAGCTTCTTCTTCGTGACCAGCTCCATCGCCCCTGCTCCCCCTGAGACCGTTCTCGATCCCTACTCGCGCTCAGCTTCGCGCTTGTCGAGCCAATCTTCTTCGATTTCCGCCGGCACGCCCTTCGCCATCGCCCGCGGCGGCACGTTGTGGGTCACGACCGCGCCCGCACCCGTGTACGCCTCGTCCCCGACCTCGACCGGCGCCACTAGAACGGTGTTGGACGAGATGCGGGCATCCTTACCGACCTTGGTTCGGTGCTTGTCGCGCCCGTCGTAGTTGGCGGTGATCGTCCCGGCGCCGATGTTGGCGCCGTCGCCGATCTCGGCGTCGCCGATATACGCCAGGTGGGGCACCTTGGCGCCCTCGCCGATGTCGGAGTTCTTCACCTCGACGAACGTGCCGACGTGGGCGCGAGCCGCCAGGCGCGTCCCCGGTCGCAGGAACGCGAACGGCCCCACGGTCGCCTCGTCGCCGATCTCGGCCTCGTGCGCGACGGTCTGGCGGATGGTTGCGCCCTCGCCGACGATCGTGTCGGTCAGCTGGGCGTCGGGACCGATGACGGAGTGGGCGCCGACCACGGTGCGCCCGGCGAGGGTCGTGCCCGGAAGCAGGTGGACGTCGGGCTCGAGCTCCACGGTGGCGTCGACGTAGGTGCGCTCGGGATCGGTCATCGAGACGCCGTCGCGCATCCAGCGCTGGTTGATGCGCCGGCGGAGGGCGGCCTCGACCTCGGCGAGCTGCTCGCGGTCGTTGATCCCGACGGTCTCGTAGGGGTCGTCGGCCACGACGCCGATGACCGTGTGGCCGGTCTCGCGGAGCACGCTCACGGCGTCGGTCAGGTAGTACTCGCCCTGCGCATTCTCGGGGCTCAAGCGGCGCAGGGCGGGCGCGAGCAGCCCACGCCGG
This sequence comes from Actinomycetota bacterium, assembly GCA_046726115.1. Classification (GTDB taxonomy): domain Bacteria; phylum Actinomycetota; class Acidimicrobiia; order IMCC26256; family JACDBD01; genus JALZAA01. The sequence goes on from JBKOZX010000046.1 coordinate 980, forward strand.
AAGCAATAGATCGACGTGTTGATCTCGTTGATCTCGAGCTCGTCGGGCGTGGCGTCGGATTGCTCGACGATGTGCTCGACGCCGTCTTGCTCGTCGCGCACGACGCGCCCGTAGCCCGTCGGCGGGTCGAGGATGGCGGTGAGCACGGTCGCAGCGGCGTCGGCTTCGCGGTGGGAACGGGCGAGCGCCGCGAGCGTCTCGGCGCGCAGCAACGGAGCGTCGCCCGGCACCACCAGCAAGTCGTCCTCGGCGTCGAGATCGAAGACGCCGGCCGTGAGCGCGACGCTCGCCGCGTCGCCCGTCCCGCGCTGCACGCGTTGCTCGACGAACTCGACGGGCAACTCGGTCGCCAGCTGCTCTTGCAGTGTTTTCGTGACCCGCTCTGCGCCGTGACCGACGACCACCACGATGCGCTCGAGTGGGAGCGCCACAAGCGCGTCGATCACGTGCAGGAGCATGGGCCGCCCGCACAGCGGGTGCAGCACCTTCGGCGTCTCGGAGCGCATGCGCGTGCCCTCGCCCGCGGCCAGGACAACTGCCGACAGCGGTCGGTACTGACTCATGCGCTCACCTCCTGCCGGTGCGCCGGCGGGGCCTCGGGGCTCGGGGGCGAGGTCTCGAACCTCGACCTGGGACTCCAAAGGACCCCGTGCTGCCGTTACACCACCCCCGATCGAACCCACTTGACGATACCGCCGGACGTGATCGGTCGTGGGCCAGCAATGTGACAGCGGTTCGTTACCCCGATAGCGTCACACGACTCATGGGTTCGCTGATCAAGAAGCGCCGCAAGCGCATGCGCAAGAAGAAGCACAAGAAGCTTCTGAAGAAGACCCGCTGGCAGCGACGTCAACAGGGTCGGTAGCACCCGCGGGCCTGCACGTTCTCCCCTTCGGCCGCCCACTCGGGCGGCCGAAGCGCGTCCGTCAAGCTTCGATGCGAACGCCCTTCGAGACGGTGGCGGCGGCGATGACCGGGACGCCGATCGCGGCCGACAGCTCCTGCGCCCGGTCGGGCAGCCCGCGGGGCCCGTCGGCGAGCACGACGTAGGTCGGGCCGCTGCCCGCCATGAGGGCCTGCCGGCCGAGGTTGTCCTCGATCTGCTCGCGCAGCGGTCGCAGGCGCGGCTCCACCATCTCGGCGGCGGGCTCGAGGTCGTTCGACAGCACCGGCGAGAGCGCGTCGATGGGCGGCGGCGCCGGCACCGTGCGGGAAGCCCGGGGACCGCCCAGCTTGTCCCACGCCCGGTACACGTCGACGGTCGCGACCGGGAACGGCGGCATGATCACGAGCATCGGGATCCCGACCCGAAGGGGCACCGTCTCGATCTCCTCGCCGCGGCCGCGCATCCACGCGGCGCCGCCGGCGAGGAAGAACGGCACGTCGGAGCCGAGCTGCGCGGCGAGCAGGAACAGGTCGGGCTCGGAGAGGTCGACCTCGAGGAGCCGGTGCACGGCGAGCATCGCCGCGGCCGCGTCAGCGGATCCGCCGCCGAGCCCGCGAGCGGTCGGGATGCGCTTGCGCAGAGAGAGCTGGACGCCGTGACCGGCGCGCCCGGCGCGGATCAGGAGCCCCTCCGCGGCACGCATCGCGAGGTTCTGATCGCCGGCGGGGACACTGCGATCGCCGCCGACAACCTCGAACGTGACGCCGCCCGGATACGGCACCGCGACCGCTTCGATCGTGTCTCGGGGCTGGCCGATCGGCACGGTGAGCGCCTCGAGCTCGTGGAAGCCGTCCTCGCGTCGCGGGCCGAGCACGCTCAGCGACAGCGTGAGCTTCGCGAACGCAGTCGCGCGGACTCGCCCGAGGTGCGCGGTGCTCACCTCACCGCCTCCACGCGCGCGAGCGCCGCCCATTGCGCGAGCCCGAGCGACTCGGCGCGGGCACGCGGGTCGATCGTCGCCTCGGTCAGCATGGCTTCGGTGCGTTCGCCGAGCTCGGCGCGCAACGAGCGGCGGAGCATCTTGCGTCGTTGCGCAAAGCCGGCGCGCACGAGCTCGAAGAGTCGCGCCCGCGACGGCACGTCGACCGGCGGTGCATCGCGCCGGACGAGCTCGACGAGCGCAGAGTCGACTTTGGGCGGGGGAACGAACACAGTTCGCGGGACATTACCGACGATCTTCGAGCGCGCGAAATACGCCACACGCACCGACGGTGCCCCATAGGCGGTCGTGCCCGGCGCCGCCACCAGGCGGTCGGCCACCTCCCGCTGCACCATCACCAGCGCCGAACCGACGGACGGCGCCTCCTCGAGCAGCCGGATGACGACGGGCGTCGCCACGTTGTAGGGAAGATTCGAGACGCACCGCCACGTTCCGGCGCCGACCAGCGCGCCGAGGTCGACCGTCAGCGCGTCACCGGTGACGATGCGCACGTCGCCCTCTCCCGCGACCACCTCCTCGAGCACGGAAGCGAGCTTGCGGTCGAGCTCGAGCGCCAGCACCGAGCACCCTCGCTCGAGCAACGCGAGCGTGAGCGATCCCAGCCCCGGCCCGATCTCGAGCACGTGGTCGTCCGCTTCGACGCCGGCGAGGCGAACGATGCGGCGAGCGGTGTTGGGGTCAGCGAGGAAGTGCTGACCGAGCCGCCGCGACGGGTGAACTCCGTGCTCACGGAGCAACGCGCGCACGTCGTTCAGCGTCAACTGGCGCATCGCCTCATTTTTGTCGCCGCCGCGCGCGACGCCGCAACCGAGCGTGCCGGCCCGGGGTCCTATGCGCTCACCAGTCGATACGGGCTGGGAACGTACCCTGACTCGTCGGCGCGAGGGTCGCGAAGACGTTGTCGTCCATGTCGACGACGCGGTCGGCCTCGACACGGTCGGCCACGCGACACGTGGTCGACTGGCCGGTACTCAGGTTAGTGACGCGCAGCATCGTGCCCTTGGGGACGTACTCCTTGGTGGCGCAGGAGTCGGGACCGAACGGGCTCGCGTACCAGGATGCCGAGCCTGTGCGCGAGTTCGGGAGCGCGGTGCCGACTGCGATGATCTTCGGCGTCGGCGGCTGGATCGGGACCCGGGAGATCGGCGACCGGGCGACCTCCTGACCATCCTTCTTGGTGATCTGATAGGTCACCCGCTGCGTCCCGTTGACGCCGTCCTGGGCGACGCGCGTCTGTCCCTTCGGGAGGTTCGGGTCCTCCTGCGTCATCGTGGGAGCCTCGAGCGGCTCGTCCCTCGTCTCCGTGTCGTTGCTGATCCGGGCCACCGCCACCGTCATGCCGTCGGCGAGCCGAGTGTCCGCCGGCGGGGTGATCTGGTCCTCGGGACCGACGACCACGCCGTTCTGCTGGAGGAACTCGCCCACGTTCAGCGCGGCCGTGGTCTCGTTCTGCTGGGTGCCGTCGACCGAGATCGTGACCTCGTGCAGCGTGCGCAGGACGACCGACGCACCCTGGGTGAGCCGCGTGGGAGCGGTGACGATCGAGACCCTCTTCGCGTCGAGCTGCAGCTGATGGATGAGCTGCGACGGCTTCGGCCACGTCGTGTGGACCGGGTTGACCTGACCGTCGAAGTCGACGACGACTGGGAACGCGCGGAACATGTTGACCGTGAGACCGTCGCGGATCTTCGTCGACGGAGCCGGTGTCACGCGGTCCTCGGCGCCCATCTTGATGTGGTTCTGGCGCAGCGCGATGGCGACGCTCTTCGCGTCCGTCTGCGCGCTGACGCGCTCCTTGCCGTCGACGCGGATCGTCACCTCGGGCGAATGCGAGAGGAATTGCGGGAGCACGAACGCCAGCGCGGCGGTGGTGAGCACCGCCAGCACGACGAGGATGAGCGCGCGCCGCGGCGGCAGGCGCAGCTGGCTCGTCCACCGCTTGGGCTGCCGCGGGGTGCGTGGCGCGCCCGGGCGCGGCTGGATCGGCCGCTTGGGGGCACGGTGCTGCTCCGGCGCCCGGTGCTGCTTCGGCCGGCGGCGCGCCTTCGGCGCCCGCTCGGGCGTCGTGGGCACGCGGTCGCGGCTCGGGATCCAGCGCCGCTTCGGGGGCGTGACGGTCGGCACCGGCTGCGTGTCGGTGATCGCCTGCGTCTGCCCGGACGTGACGAGCCGGTCGTCGTCGAGCAGTTCCTCGAGCGCCGGCAGCGAGTCCACGTTCGGGACGGGGAGCCACGCCTGGCGGTCGGCCGGCGTGGTTCGGGCCGGCGACGAGTACACGGTCGTGGGCGGGCGGACCGGCGTGGGGCGGACATTGCCCTCGGGCCACAGCGACCTGGGCGCCACGAGCCGGTACGGCTCGAGCAGCTCGTCGAGCGCGGGCAGTGCGTCGACGTCCGGGACGGGCAGCCACGACTGCTCGTCGGCGGGCTCGGCTCGCGCCGGTGACGGCTGCACTGCTCGCGCCGCGCTGATCCCACCCCGTCGGGCTCGCTGCCCTGGTCGATGCAGCGAGGGCCGCTTCGCGCCAGTCAGATGCTCGGTAATCGGGTCCGCCTCCCGTGGGCCGAGCTTGCAGGAGGCCCCTCGTCCGCAACGCGGTCGGGGGGCCGGGAAGTCCGGCGCAACCTAGCGAAGGCCCCCGGGGCAGTCAACCTTTGCGAAATAGCTCCCATTTGGGCGCATCGGGGAAGACGGCGGCGGTGTTGGCGGCTGTCCGGCCCGCGATCTCGGTCTCGGGTCGTCCCGTTGCCGTGCCGACGCCCGACCCCACCAGCGCCACGAACGCCGGCTCGTTGTCGCGGCCTCGGTGCGGCACCGGCGCGAGGTACGGAGCGTCGGTCTCGACCAGGAGACGGTCCAGCGGCGTGATGGCGGCGGCGGCACGGACGTCGCCGGCGTTGGCGAACGTCACGACGCCGCTGAAGGAGAGGAAGGCGCCGAGATCGAGAGCGCGGCGGGCCTCGTCGGGACCGCCGGTGAAGCAGTGCAGGACGGTCCGCGCCGGCGGGCTCTCCTCCGCCAGAACGCGGAACGTCGCGTCCCACGCGTCGCGCGAATGGACGACGAGCGCGCGGTCGAGACGCTTGGCGAGCTGGATCTGAGCCCGGAACGCGGCCTCCTGCTCGTCCGCGGGGCTGTGCAGGTAGTGGAAGTCGAAGCCGGTCTCGCCGACACCGACCACACCCTCGGCGCGTGCAAGCGGCTCGAGCTGCGCCCATTCGGCGCCGAGCCTCGACGCGTCGTGTGGGTGCAGGCCCACCGTCGCGCACACGGCTGGGTGGTGCTCGGCGAGGTCGACGGCCTGGCGGGAGGTCTCGAAGTCGGTACCCACGCACACCATCCCGACGACGCCAGCCGCGCGCGCCCGCTCGATGGCGGCGTCGGGATCACTCAGCGACTGCAGGTGGCAGTGCGAGTCGACCCAAGATGCGTTCATGGCGCGCGACTATC
>JBKOZX010000047.1:0-2091 GCA_046726115.1 Actinomycetota bacterium
GTCTCGGACAGCGTGCCGATCTGGTTGACCTTGATCAGGATCGAGTTGGCAACTCCGGCGTCGATCCCGCGCTGCAGCCGCTCCGGGTTGGTGACGAACACGTCGTCGCCGACCAGTTGCACCCGGTCGCCGATGCGCTGCGTGAGAAGTGCCCAGCCGTCCCAGTCGTCCTCAGCCATGCCGTCCTCGATCGACACGATCGGGTAGCGGTCGACGAGCGCAGCCAGCCAGTCGCCCCACTCCGCCGGCGTGTAGGACGCGCCTTCGCGGGTGAGCGCGTACCGGCCGTCGGTGAAGAACTCCGTGGCGGCCGGATCGAGCGCGATCGCGAGCTCGTCGCCGGGGCGGTACCCGGCCGACTCGATCGCGGCGAGCAGCAGCTTCACCGCTTCTTCGCTCGACGGCAGGTTCGGCGCGAACCCGCCCTCGTCGCCGAGCCCGGTGGCGAGGCCGCGATCGTGCAGGAGGCTCTGCAGCGCGTGGTACGTCTCCGAGCCCCAACGCAGCGCCTCGGAGAAGCTCGCCGCGCCCACCGGCGCCAGCATGAACTCCTGGAGGTCGACGTTGCTGTCGGCGTGCGCGCCGCCGTTCAGGACGTTCATCAGAGGCAGCGGCAAGACGTGCGCGTCGGCGCCACCCACGTAGCGGTACAGCGGGAGCTCGCTCTCGTCGGCCGCCGCCTTCGCCACCGCCAGCGAGACGCCGAGCATCGCGTTGGCACCCAGACGCGACTTGCCGTCGGTGCCGTCGAGGGTGACGACCGCGTCGTCGACGAGGCGCTGGTCGAGGCCGTCCATCCCGAGCACGGTGTCGGCGATCTCGCCGTTCACGTGCTCGACCGCCCGCAGGACGCCCTTCCCGCGGTAGCGCTCGCCCCCGTCGCGCAGCTCGAGGGCCTCGTGGGCGCCGGTGCTGGCGCCGCTGGGAACCGCGGCGCGCCCGCGTGCGCCCGAGAGCAGTTCGACCTCGACCTCGACGGTCGGGTTGCCGCGGGAGTCCAGGATCTCCCGTCCGACGACCTCGACAATGGCGCTCATCGGTCCTCCGGCGGCCAGGCCCCTCCGCCCCTGGGCCGCGGGCGACCCCGCTGCTCGGTGATGCTCGTGTGGTTGGAGTGACGAACTTAGCCCATTGGGGCCCCAAGGAGAGGGAACCGGTGGCTTTGGCGCGGGGCTAGGTTGCGGACGTGGCCGGAACCACCACGGGCGAGCCGGTGATGTTCAACCCGTTCGAGCCCGGATTCTTCGACGACCCGTACCGGCAGTACGCCGCGCTCCGGGAGCACGACCCCGTGCACCGCAGCCCGCTCGAGGTCTGGGTCCTGTTCCGGTACGACGACGTCGTGCGCGTCCTGCGCGACCCGTCCCTCAGCGTCCAGGTCGACAACGCCCTGCCCACGACGCGCATGCGGATGTTCGCCGAGCAGGCACCGGCCGAGGTGGAGCGGGGGGCGCACGCGATCCTCAACATCGACCCGCCCGATCACACCCGGCTGCGCCGCCTGGTGTCGAAGGCGTTCACCCCGAAGATGGTCCAGGAGCTGCGGCCGCGGATCGAGCAGCTCGTCGACGACGCCCTCGACACCATGGCCGAACGCGGCGAGGCAGACCTCATCGGCGACCTGGCCTTCCCGCTGCCGTTCACGGTCATCTCGGAGATGCTGGGCATGCCCGACGGCAACCGCGACGAGGTGCGCGGGTGGTCGCACACGCTGACCAAGACGCTCGACCCGATCCTCAGTCCGGAGGAGGTCGAGGCTTCGATCGGTGCCGCCAACAACATGATGGCGCACATCGAGAGTGTCCTCGCCTGGAAACGCGAGCACCCGGCGGACGACCTGCTCTCCGGTTTGCTCGCGGCCGAAGACGAAGGCGACCGCCTCAGCCAAATCGAGCTGCTCGACCAGGTGATCCTTCTGTACGTCGCCGGGCACGAGACGACGGTCAACCTGATCGGCAACGCCACGCTCGCGTTGCTCGAGCATCCGCAGCAACTGGCAATGCTGCGCGCGGATCCCGCGCTCGACGGCGGCGCGATCGAAGAGCTGCTCCGCTACGACAGCCCCGTGCAGTTCTCGCGGCGCATCACGAC
>JBKOZX010000048.1:0-1286 GCA_046726115.1 Actinomycetota bacterium
GTACGCGTGTCGGCCGTCTACGGCGGCGCGTCCATGGACGGACAGATCACCGCTCTCCGAAAGGGCGTCGACGCCGTGGTCGGCACGCCAGGGCGCCTCATCGACCTCCTCGAACGACGTGAGCTGTCGTTGCGCGCCGTCGAGATCCTCGTCGTGGACGAGGCCGACCGGATGGCCGACCTCGGCTTCATGCCCCAGGTGCAGAAGCTGCTGCACCGCATCGAGTCCGAGCATCAAACGATGCTGTTCTCGGCCACGCTCGACGGCGGCGTGCGACAGCTCGTCAATCGCTACATGCACGATCCCGTCAAGCACGAAGTCGCATCGCCCGAAGCGACGGTCGACGAGATGACACACCGATTCCTGCACGTCCACCAGATGGACAAGGTGAAGGTCGCCGCCACCATCAGCCGCGGCGTGGAGCGGACGCTCGTCTTCGTGCGGACCAAGCGCGGCGCCGACCGCCTCGTCACTCAGCTTCGTCGTGAGGGTGTGCGCGCCGGGGCCATCCACGGCGATCTCCGGCAGGGCGCCCGCGAGCGGGCCCTGGCCGACTTCTCCAGCGGCAAGCTCCCCGTGCTCGTCGCCACCGACGTGGCGGCACGCGGCATTCACGTCGACAACGTCGACGTTGTCGTGCACTACGACCCGGCCGAAGACGAGAAGGCGTACCTGCACCGTTCGGGTCGCACGGCGCGTGCCGGCGAGGCCGGCGTCGCGGTGACGCTCATGCTCTGGAACCAGGAGAACTTCGTGCGTGTCGTCCAGCGCCGCCTCGGTCTCGACGAGCCCATCGTCGAGGTGTTCTCGAACGACCCTCGCCTCGCCGATCTCGGATCGTTCGAGATGGCGGGCACCGCCGTCGCCTGACGATTCCCCGGGGGCGCACGCTGGTGCTACGCACAAAGCCCGCCCAGCCGGCGGGGGCGCGTGGCACGATGGCGGCATGACGCGCATCTCGCGCCGGGCGACCGCGATCACCGAGTCGGCCACGCTCGCCGTCGACGCCCGCGCCAAGGAGCTGCACGCCGCCGGCGAGGACGTGATCGGGTTCGGCGCCGGTGAACCCGACTACCCGACGCCCGAGCACATCGTCGTCGCCGCCGTCGAGGCGGCCCGTGATCCCCGCAACCACCGGTACTCACCGACCGCCGGGCTTCCCGAGCTTCGCCTCGCCATCGCCGAGAAGACCCGTCGCGAGTCGGGCGTCGACTGCGAGGCGTCGCAGGTGCTCGTCACCAACGGGGCCAAGCACGCCGTGTACGAGGCGCTGCAGACGATCGTCG
>JBKOZX010000049.1:0-6708 GCA_046726115.1 Actinomycetota bacterium
GTACGGCAGGCACTGCTCGACGACGTCGCGGCGCATCGCCTTGGCGCCGCACTGCGGGTCGGCGAACGGGAGACGGAACAGACGCTGGATGCCGAACGCGAACCCGGCGCTGGTCAGCCGGCGGAGGAGCGGTCTTTGCCCGGGCACGACGGAGGCGGCGTGGCGGCGGCTGGCGATCGCGACGTCGCGTTGGCGCGCGACGTCGAGCAGGCGCAGCAGCTCCGCAGGCGGCGTGGCGCAGTCGGCGTCGACGAAGCCGATGACGTCGCCGGCGCAGCGGCGGAAGGTCTCGATGAGCACACCGCCCTTGCCGAGCTTTGGGTACTCGAGCGCGTTGACGCGCCGGTCTTCGTGCGCGTGATCGGCTACGACGCGGGCGGTGCTGTCGGTGCAGTGGTCGAGGGCGACGAGGAAGCGGAAGTCGGGGTCGGTACAACGAGACCGGTACGCCTGGAGCGTCCGGTCGATGCGGTGTTCTTCGTTGTGGGCGGGGATCACGATGTCGAAGCGCATGCGCGGGTCTCCTGGGTCGCTTGGCGGTCGGTGCGGACCGCGCCGGCTGTCAACGCGGCGAGGGAGAGACGCGTCTCACGAGTCGATCGGTGGCGCACGCACGCGTGAACACACCGCCCTGCCCGGGCGCTTGAGACTGGGCATGCAGTTCCTTGCCGTCGGGGGGTCAACGGGAGGGACGCAGGGGGAGCGGACCGGACGCTCCGGGGAAACTCGGCCGAAGCTACCCAGATCACCCCAGACCCAGTCAAATAGTTGCCGTAAAAACTCCGTAAACGCGAACAGGGGCCAGCCGACCGTCGCGCAACGCGCCTGCTTCCCTGTCAGATCGTGGCAAGACCGGCGTCGCGCGGCGCGACCTAGGCTCACCGCGGCAGCGGCGGCTCTGCCGACCGCTGCCGCAAAGCCGGAGCTTGCGACGGCGACAAGGAGGACAGCATGTCGACGAACGCGCCCACGGATCCGCAGGTGCGCGCCCAGCTCGTCGACACGGTGCGCCGCTTCGTCGAGCGCGAGGTGCTCCCGGTCGCGTCGGAGCTCGAGCACGCCGACGAGTACCCGGCGGCGATCGTCGACGGCATGCGCGACCTCGGGTTGTTCGGGGTCACGATCCCGGACGACTACGACGGCCTCGGGCTCGACCTCCCGACCTACTGCGCCGTGATCGAGGAGCTCTCCGCGGGGTGGATGTCGCTGTCCGGTGTGCTCAACACGCATGTGATCGCGGCCAACCTGCTCAAGTCATACGGCACCGACGAGCAGCGCAAGCGGTGGCTGCCGCGTCTCGCGATCGGTGAGATCCGCGGCGCGTTGTCGCTGTCCGAGCCCGACGCCGGCAGCGATACCAGCGCGATCACCTGCCGGGCCGAGCGCGACGGCGACGAGTACGTGATCACCGGTACGACGATGTGGGTGACGAACGGGCAGCGCGCCGGCTTGGTCGCGCTGGCGGCGCGCACCGCCGAGGGCATCACCTGCTTCATGGTCGAGAAGGAGCCCGGCGCCGAGCGCTCGGGCGGCATCAGCGTGAGCCGCAACATCGGGAAGCTCGGCTACAAGGGCATCGAGACCGTCGAGATGACCTACGACGGCCATCGGGTCGACGCCGACTGCGTACTCGGGGGCAAGGAAGGCCTCGGCCGAGGGCAGCACTTCATCCTCTCGGCGCTCGAGGTGGGCCGCATCAACATCGCCGCCCGGGCGGTGGGCGTGGGCCGGGCTGCATTCGACGCCGCCATCGCGTACGCGCAGCAGCGAGAGACCTTCGGGAAGCCGATCGCCCAGCACCAGGCGATCCAGATGAAGCTCGCCGACATGGGAACGAAGCTCCACGCCGCCCGCCTGCTCACGGAACACGCCGCCGCCCGCAAGGAGGCGGGGGAGCGGGCGGACGTCGAGGCGGGGATGGCCAAGCTGTTCGCCAGCGAGGCGGCATTCGAGATCGCGACCGAGGCGATGCGCATCCACGGCGGGATGGGCTATACGACCGAGCTGCCCGTCGAGCGCTACTACCGCGACGCGCCGCTCATGATCATCGGCGAAGGCACGAACGAGATCCAGCGCCTCGTGATCGCGCGCGGGTTGCTGGCGCGCTACCGGATCTGACCCGGATCAGATCGGCAGACCCTTCGCGAGAACCGGTTCGCCGAGGATCATCTCGGTGTCGGCGATGAGCGGCGCGAACGTCGGCGCCGCCTTGGCCATCGCCTCGCTGCCGCCGTGGGCAGCGAGCGCGTCGGCGTCGGTGTAGAGCTCTGAGAACCAGAACACGTCGGGGTCGTCCTTGGCCCGGTTCATGACGTAGAGCAGGGTGCCGGGCTCCTGGTTGACGTGCTCGAAGAGCGAATTGAAGGCGGCGATGAGCTCGTCGCCCTTGCCCTCCTTCACCTTGAATCGGGCGAGTAACGAGACCTTCGGCATCGTGGCGCTCCCTCCTGGTCGTCGGGCGGGATCGTAAGCTCAGCCGGCATGACGGTGCACGAGCGACACTTTGGTCGGTACTTCGAAGACTTCGAGCCCGGCGACATCTACAAGCACTGGCCGGGCAAGACCATCACCGAGTACGACGATCATCTCTTCTGCATGATCACGATGAACCACCACCCGCTGCACACGGACGCGTGGTTCGCCGAGACGCAGACGCAGTTCGGGAAGAACGTCGTCGTGGGCAACCTCGTCTACTCCCTCGTGCTCGGCATGAGCGTCCCCGACGTGAGCGGCGTGGCCATCGCCAATCTCGAGGTCGAGGAGCTCAAGCACAAGATGCCGACGTTCCACGGCGACACGATCTACGCCGAGACGAAGGTGTTGGAGAAGACTCCGTCGTCGAGCAAGCCCGACCGCGGGATCGTCGCGGTCGAGACCCGCGGGTTCAACCAGCGGGGCGAGGAGGTTTGCTACTTCCGGCGCAAGGTGCTGGTCCCGAAGCGCGATGCGGCGAAGCCGCGCGAGCGGCCGTACACGTCACCGGAGTGACGGCCGGCTGCAAGTTCTGCCAGATCATCGCGGGCGACATCCCCGCGCACTTCGTGCTCGAGACCGACGACGTCGTGGCGTTCCTCGACCACCGCCCACTTTTCTTCGGCCACACCCTCGTGCTGCCCCGGGCGCACATCGAAACCCTCGCCGACCTGCCGGAGAACTTGGTCGGGCCCTACTTCCTCGAGGTGCAGCGTGTGGAGGCGGGCGTCCGCACGGCGATGGAGGCCGAGGGCAGCTTCGTGGCCGAGAACAACGTCGTGAGCCAGAGCGTCCCCCACCTCCACGTCCACGTCGTGCCCCGCCGCCGCAAGGACGGCCTCCGGGGCTTCTTCTGGCCCCGCACCAAGTATGCGAGCAGCGCCCAAGCCGCCGAGGTGGCGGCTGGCATCCGCGCCCGGATCGTGTAATCTTGTAATCATGAAACAAGTCTCCAGCACCACCCTCGGCTGGTTCGTCGGGCGTCTCCCCGACGGCTGGTTCACCGCCCCGCCCGAGATCACCTACGACCGGGACGAGATCCTGGTCGTCGGGAGCCTCCCCGAGCCCGAAGGGGCCAAAGGGGAGGACGAGGAGACCCGGGCCGCCGCCCGCCGGGCCCGGATCGAGTCCTTCCGCGAGGACACCCGCGAGCAGCGCATCCGCATCGCCGACGACGCCGAGGCCAAGTTCGGCCGCAAGGTCGCCTGGGGCGCGGAGTGCGGCGGCGAGCGGGTGACCTTCACGACGCTGAGCATCCCGGTGATGACCCGGCTGCGGATGAAGGAGCGGGCGGTGCTCGACACGCTGGTCGAGGCCAACGTCGCCCGCAGCAGGAGCGAGGCGCTCGCGTGGTGCGTTCAGCTCGTGCGCGAGCACGAGGGCGACTGGATCACGCAGCTGCGCGACGCGCTCTCGCACGTCGACGAGGCCCGCGCCGCCGGGCCCGGGTCGACGACCGCCTGAATCGGGGGTCTGCCAGACTCGCCCGATGGGCAAGGCCGCGCGTGTCGTGCTCGCGGTCACCCTCCTCGGGATTGCTTCCGTCTCGGCCCCGGCATTCGCAACGGACGCACGAGTCGCCAACCCACCGCAACTGCCGGCGCTTCCGGCGCTGCCGTCCATCGATCTCGGCTCACCGTCGCTGTCGCCGGGCGGGCGCGAGTACATCCAGCGCGTCGGGCTCGATCACGCCCCCCGCTACGCGCTGAGCGCCACTATCGATCCCGAGAGCGGGCGCGTCGACGGCCGCATGCGCGCCCGGGTGCCGCGACCCGAGCACGGCGACGTCCCGTTCCGGATGCTCGCCGGCCTGCCCGCGTTCCACACCGGACTCGAGATCCGCGGCGTCACGGTCGACGGCAAGGGCGCGCACGCCGCCGCCGACCACACCCTTGTGCGCGTGCCGGTGACGCGAAGGGGCGCGCGGTCGGTCGATGTCGCGATGCGGTTCTCGTACCGGGTGCCCCGCGCCGGCACGACCCACGGTCGCCCGCTCACCCAGGCGACGATCGCGCTCCTCTCCCGGCACCCGGACGTCAACCAGTTCGGTCACTGGTTCCCTGTCTGGCTGCCGCCGGGGGCCGCAACCGATCCGGGGCTCCCGGGGTTCGGCGACATCGGTAACTTCGCCGCCGGTGCGATCACCGCACGCGTCCGCGTGCCCACCGGGTACGACGTCGTGAGCGGTGGTTTCACCGTCGACCGCCAGGAGTCCGCGGGCCAGACGACCGTGACCGAGTCGGGCGTCGGGCTGCGCGACCTCTCGCTCGCGATCGGTCGGGGACTCCACAGCGCGTCCGTCCAATCCGGCGACGTGACCGTGCGCGCCACCGGCCCGGCGAACGTCGACGTGGACTCCGCCGCTCGTAACGGCGCGGCAGATCTCCAGACGCTGGCGGGCCTGTACGGCCCGTACCCGTGGTCGGAGCTCGAGATCGTTGCGGTGTCGCTCGGTCCCGACGCCGGGGGCATGGAGTGGCCGGGCGCCGTCTGGATCTCGGGCCTCGAGGACGGGACGGGAGGCGCCGGGAGCCACACGGTCGATCACGAGCTCGCGCATCAGTGGTGGCACGCGCTCGTCGGCAACGACTCCATCCGGTACCCGGTCGTCGACGAGCCGCTGGCGCAGTACTCGATGTGCCTCGTCGCCGCGCAGCAGGACAACGTGGCCGGCGACTGCAGCGGGCTCGGCGAACTCGGCTTCCGGGGGGGCACGGTGGGGGCGGACTGTGCCGACCGGCCGACGACGGCGTTCACGTCGGCGAACGAATACGGGGCCCTGATCTACGACCAGGCGCCTGGCTTCTACAACGCGCTCGCGCGCACCGTCGGCCAGGACGCGACCGTGGCCGCGCTCCGGGACGTCGTGGCGCGCCACGCGTTCGGGACGGTGACGCCCGACGAGCTGCGGGGCGAGCTCATCTCCACCCTGCCGGGCAACGCCGACGCGGTGCGCGAGCTCTGGGACAGTTACATCGGCGCGCCCGGATGCGCGGCGCGCGTTAGTCAGCGGTGACGGCGGCTTTGCCGACCGTCACCGCAGGAGCCGGAGCTTGCGACGGCGACAATTCAAGTCTCGAGGAAGGTGACGATCCTGTGGTTGACGACGTCGGGCTCCTCGAGATGGAGGAAGTGCCCGGTGCCGGGAACCATGACGAGCTCGAGCCCGGCCGGGAAGTGCGGCCGCAGCTCGTCCTCGACGACGATCTCCGCGCCCATCACGCCGTCGTCGGTGCCGTGGAGGTACAGCGTCGGCACCGGCGTCGGCTGGAGGTAGGCCGCCTGCACGTCCGCGAGCGCGGGGTCGGCGTCCTTGGTGCCGTACACGAACCGGTAGTAGTCGAGCGCGGCCGACAGCGCACCGGGCGCGGCGAGCGTCTTCTTGAGGTCGGCCATGAAGTCCGGGTCGGGCTCGTAGCCGGGTGACCAGTCAGCCCACAGTCCGTCCACGAGCTCGAAGTCGTTCATCGGAACCGCGCCGTCGGAGACCGGCATCTGGAAGAAGAACTGGTACCAGGAGCGCTTGAGCTGCGCGGGCTCGAAGAGGTGCTGGCCGAGCGCGGCGGCGTGGGGCACCGCCATGGCGACGAGGCGGCTGAACCGGGCCGGCGCGTGCGTGACCGCGGTGTACGCCGCCATCGCGCCCCAGTCGTGACCGACGAGCACCGCCGGCCCGTCGCCCGCGAGCCCGTCGGCGAGCGCGATCGCGTCGAGCGCAAGCGACGCGACCTGGTAGTTGCCGTCGGGCGCGAGGCCGGTCGGGTGGTACCCCCGCATCCATGGCGCCACCGCGTGGAAACCCTCCTCGGCCAGCTCGCCGAGCAGCGCCTCGTACGTACGGGCGTGGTCGGGGAAGCCGTGGAGGCACAACGCGAGCGGCCCGTCGGTCGGCCCGTCCTCGAGGTACGCGAACTCGATGCCGTTGGCGGTGAGGCGCCCCTGCTGCACGGTCGGGAGCCTACGGCCCGGACGGCGTGTGGTTCCGAGGGGTACCCGCTCGGGTGGCAACCTGTTCACGTGACCGCCGACGCTCCCACCGCCGCCGCTCCCACCGCCGACGAGGTCATCCGCACCGAGGGCCTCACCAAGATCTTCCCCGGCGGTGTGAAGGCGGTCGACCACCTGGACCTGTCGCTGACCCGCGGCGAGATCTTCGGCCTGCTCGGACCCAACGGTGCCGGCAAGACGACGACGGTCGGGATGCTCACCTCCATGGTGGTCCCGACGGAGGGAGAC
>JBKOZX010000050.1:0-10049 GCA_046726115.1 Actinomycetota bacterium
CCTCGCGCACCTGCTCCGAGTGCGGGCATTGCGAGAAGAAGAACCGGAAGTCTCGGGATGAATTCGAGTGCCGTCATTGTGGGTTCAAGCTCGATGCCGATTGGAACGCTGCCCGCACGATCGCGCATCCCCCCGCCGCCGGTCCTGCCGCCCAGCTCATCGCCGAGATCGCCCGGGAGGCCGAGAGCAAAGAGGCCCGGCACGACGCCCGGCAACACAAAGGCGAGAGCCTCGACGCGGTCGTCGAAGCATCGCTCGCCGACCTGGGCGGGGCCGCGACCGCCCTCCGCAAGCTGCCGGCAGACGAGGGCGCGCAGGTCGGCGGCTGGTTCGTCGACGTCGCCAAGGCCGTTGCGGCCGCGGCCAAGACCGTGACCCCCGCCGAGCAAGAGACGATCGACAAGATCGCGGCGCTGTTCGAGATCCCGTCGTCGTGAACATCGACCTGCTCGACCCGGGGTCATTCGCGGACGGCCAGCCGCATGAGCAGTTCGCCTGGCTCCGGGACAACGCCCCCGTCTACCGGCACGCCGAGCCGGACGGGCCCGGGTTCTGGGCCGTCACCCGGTACGACGACGTGCGGGACGTCGGGCGCGATCCGGAGCACTACTCCTCGGTGCCGACGATCATGATCCCCGACTTCGCGGAGATCGATTTCGGCGGTCACCAGATGATGATCACGTCGGATCCGCCCCGCCATACGCGGCTGCGGCGCATCATCAACAGCCAGTTCACGCCGAGGGCGGCCGAAGGGCTACGGCTTCGCATCGAGGAGCTCGCCACCCAGATCGTCGACGCCGTGATCGAGCAGGGCGAGTGCGACGCCGTCACCGACATCGCCGGCGAGATGCCGTCGTTCGTGATCGCCGACCTGCTCGGCATCCCGCTCGACGACGGGCGCCGCCTCTATCACCTCACCGAGACGATCCACGCCGCGCCCGAGACGCTGCCGGCGGGCGCGGGTCTGAACGCGATCATCGAGATGTTCAACTACGCCCACCAGGTCGCCGAGGACAAGCGCGCCCACCCGAGCGACGACCTGGCGACGCGGATCCTGCAGGCCGAGGTCGACGGCGAGCGGCTCGACGACATCGACTTCAACCTCTTCTTCCTGTTGCTCATCGACGCCGGCGGCGACACGACCCGCAACCTCGTCGGCGGCGGGCTCCTCGCCCTGTTCGAGCATCCCGACGAGCGCCTCCGACTGCAGGACGACCTCGACGGCGTGCTGCTGACCGCGGTGGACGAGATGCTGCGGTGGATCAGCCCCGTGATCTACATGCGGCGCACCGCCACGCAGGACTACGAGCTCGCCGGCACAGCGATCACGGAAGGCGACAAGGTCGTCATGTACTACGGCTCCGCCAACCGCGACGACCGCGCGTTCAGCGAGCCGGACCGCTTCGACGTCGGGCGGGCGCCGAACGAGCACATCGCGTTCGGCGGCGGCGGACCGCACTTCTGCCTGGGCTCGCACATCGCACGCGTCGAGATCCAGGCGATGCTGCGCGAGCTGCTCACCCGTCTGCCGGACATCGCGCCCGCCGGCCCCGCCGAGTGGCTGGCGTCGAACTTCATCTCTGGCCCCAAGCACCTGCCGGTGCAGTTCACGCCCGCCCGCCGGGCAACCGCCTGAGCTCGAGTACCACCGCGGCTATCAGTTTGGCGGGATCCGACTTCTCGACCGCAGGCTAGGGCGGCGGCGTCTGCGGGTCGGGCACCGGGTTCGGCACCGGGTTCGGCACCGGACGTGGGCCGCCTCCCGGACCGCCTGGCGAAATTACCGACGCCACCGCGATCGACTGCGTGGCCGACGACGTGCCCCCGGGCCCGCTCACCTCCAGGGTCACGGTGTAGAAGCCCGGCGTCATGAAGGTATGGGTGACGTCCTGCCCGCTCGCACTGCCGCCGTCGCTGAACGTCCAGTTCCACGACGTGATCGCGCCGGTGGAGGTGTCGGCGAACGTCACGGTCAGCGGCGCAATCCCGATCGACGGCGTCGCGGTGAACGAAGCCTGTGGCGGCGCACTCGTCACGCCGAACTCCCCGGTGTGCGTGGAGCTACCACCGGGCCCGATCACGGACAGGGTCGCGGTGTAGGAACCCGGCTCCGTGAACGTGTGGGTGACGTTCTGCCCGCTCGCGCTGCCACCGTCGCTGAACGACCAGGTCCGCGACGTGATGTCGCCGGTGGAGGTGTCGGTGAACGAGACGAGGAGCGGTGCTGCCCCGAATGTCGGCGTGGCGGAGAAGTTGGCTTGCGGCGGCGCGGCTGTGACGTCGATGGTGATGGAGTCGCTGCCGGTCTTGCCGCCGCTGTCGGTCACGGCCGCCGTGATCGTGTGCACGCCGCTCGACAGCGCGCTCGTGCTGAACGAACCCCCCGTCCCGATCGGACCGTCGAGACTCGAGGTCCACTGAATCGCGGCCGACAGATCGCCGTCCTCGGAGTCGGCGGCCGTCCCGGTGAACGGGACCGCGTCGCCGAGCTGGTAGAGCGCGCCGTTCGCCGGTCCGGTGATGGAGACCGTGGGCGGCGCGTTGACCGTGATCGAGACCGACGCGGTCGCCGTCTTCCCGCCGCTGTCGGTCACCGACGCCGTGATCGTGTGCGTGCCGCTCGTGAGCGAGCTGGTGATCGACGCGCCCGTACCGAGCGGACCGTCGAGGCTCGACGTCCACTGAATCGCGGCCGAGAGATCGCCGTCCTCGGAGTCGGTTGCGGTGCCCGTGAACAGGACCGCGTCACCGAGCTGGTAGAGCGCGCCGTTGCTGGGTGTCGTGATGGAGACCGTGGGCGCGGCGTTGACCGTGATCGAGACCGACGCGGTCGCCCTCTTCCCGCCGCTGTCGGTCACCGACGCCGTGACCGTCTGCGCGCCGGCCGACAGGGAGCTCGGGTTGATCGCGGCCCCGGATCCGAGCGCTCCGTCCTTGTCGGAGCTCCACTGGATCGTCGACGAGATCGGGCCGTCCTCGGGGTCGCTCGCCGTGCCCGTGAACGGGACCGGGTCGCCGAACTGGAACAGCGTGTCGTTCGCCGGTCCCGTGATGGCAACCGTGGGCGGCGCGTTCACGATGATCTTGTGGCTCGTGGTGCTGGTGCCGCCCGCTCCGTTGACGGTCAGTGCGACGATGTAGGTGCCCCCGGCGTCATACGTGTGCGTCGGGCTCTGCGTGGTCGACGTCGCGGTGTCGCCGAAGTCCCACTGCCAGCCCGTGATCGTGCCGGTGGAGAGGTCGGTGAACGTCACCGGGAGCGGCGCGTTCCCCGAGGTCGGGGTGGCATCGAACACCGCTACAGGCCCTTGGGAGGGCTGGCCCGGCTTGGCACACGCCGCGAACAGCAACCCGCCGCCGACGAGGAGAACGAGGAGCGCGCCGCGACGAATGAGGCGTCCATCGATCCTGCCCAAGGCGGCCCTCCCCGTCGGCGTCACGAGCCGTGCGTGTGGTGCCTTCCCGCTCGTAAGGCGTATCGGCAGGATCCGGATCGCGCTTGAGGTAACGAGTCCACCGATGGCCGGTACGTCGTGAATGCGGCGGATGTTCTCCCGCTAGGTTGACGGCGATGCGCTTCGGGATCGATGTCGCCCAACAGCGGGTGGAGTGGGACGAGCTCCTCGACCGCTGGCGCCTCGGCGAGGAGCTCGGCTTCGACGGCGCGTGGGGGTTCGACCACTTTCAGCCGATGTACGGCGAGGGACCGGGCAACTGCTTCGACGGCATGACGACGCTCGCTGCGCTCGCCGCTGCGACGACCCGCATCCGCCTCGGGCTGCTCGTCACCGGTGTCACGTACCGCCACCCGTCGGTGCTGGCCGCGCAGGCGGTGACGATCGACCACGCGTCGCACGGGCGGCTCGAGCTCGCGCTCGGCGCGGCGTGGTTCGAGCCCGAGCACCGGTCCCTCGGGATCGACTTCCCGGCGACCGGCGACCGGTTCGACCTGCTCGAGGACACGCTCGAGATCGTCACCCGGCTCATGACCGGCGACCGGGTGTCGTACGACGGCACCCGCGTCCGACTCGACGACGCGCAGCTGCGGCCGACGCCGGTGCAGCGGCCGCATCCGCCGATCTGGATCGGCGGGACCGGCCCGCGCCGCACCCTGCCGATCGCGGCCCGGTGGGCCGATGCCTGGCACGCCTTCGGATCGCCGGCGTCGCTACGCGAGTCCTCGACGCGACTCGACCGACTCGCCGAAGCGGCAGGGCGCGACCCCGCGGCGATCACGCGCGCGGGGTCGCTCTCGCTCTCGGGGTCCCTCGACGAGGTCCGGTACGCGGTCGAGGCCTGGCGCGACGCGGGTTGGTCCTACCTGGTCTGCGGATGGCCGACCGAAGGACCCGGGCGCGTCGAGGAGTTCGTGTCGCGCGTCATGCGCGATTTCGCGTAACGCCGTTACCGGAGCGGCTCGGACGGCACGTCGAAGTACTCCGTGTATCGACGGGCGCCCTCGCGCACGGCGCCGGCGTCGAGCCCCGTGTCGGCGAACGAGTACTCGTGGGCCCCGTGCTTGTCGGCCCGGTTCTCGGCGAGGAACCCGCGCATGCGTGCTTCGGCGTCGGGTGTGAGGTCGGCGCCGATGCGGTCGTAGATCGAGCGGATGGTGCGAAACGGGTCGGCCATGAACGCGCCGTAGTGCACGTCGACGACCCGGTCGGCCGCGATCGTGCCGTCCTCGCGCGCGGTCACCGAGCGGTCGAGGGCGTCCAGGACGGAGTCGGACCAGTCGGCGGCGACGTCCGCCACGGATACGCCGTCACTCGCCGTCGCTTGCACGACGGCGAACAGCGACGACAGCGATGCGATGACGCGAAGCGGATCGCGATGCGTCTGCACGATGAGCGCGTCCGGGTATTCGGCCAGCAGCTCGGGTAGGGCCCACAGGTGGGCGCCGGTCTTGAGAACCCAGCGCCCGCCGGGATTGCGCCACTGGAGCAGCTGCAGGAACTGCCGGTGCCACCGGTACGCCGGCGCCATGGCGGCCTCGCTCGTGACCCAATGGAGGTACGACGGGAGGCCGAATTGGCTGTTGAAGATCGCGCTGGCGAACTCGCCGCCCGTGATCACGATGCATTCCTGGCCCAGGCGCGCGCCCATCGGGTGCATCGACCGCAGCTCGGGCCGCACTTCGTACGCGAGGTCGATCCCGGCTTGCGACTCGCCGATGCGCGGATCGGTCTCGTAGGTCGCCGTCTCGGGCGGCGGACAGGGACGGTCCACCTCCCACGTGCGGGGAACGCGGTTGGCCGGATCCTGGCCGAACAGGTCGTGCAGGATCGTCGAGCCGGTGCGACCATGCCGATCATGACGATCGGGGGCGTGACGTCGGCCTTGGCGATCTCGGGATGGCGGCGGTGCCAGTCGGTCACCTGCAGCCGGTTCGTCAGGTGGCCGAGCACGCCCGCCGGGGCCATCGCCTCGCCGATCTCGTTGAGTCGCGCCTCGTCCCGCAGCCCGTCGACGAGCCGGTCGAGCCCAAGGCGGAACGTCTCGGTGCCGAAGTCGGCGAGGCCCGTCTGCTCACACGCGGTCTCGATGAGTTGCTCGGTCGCGAGGCCCGACGCCATCGCCGGGATGGTACGCGCGCGGCTTCGCCCTTGAACGCGGCGCGGACCTTGATCACAATGCGGAACGGGTCGAGCCGGGCGGGGATGACTGGGAGGACCGGTGAGACGCAGGCGTTCGGTCGTGCTGACGGCCGCGCTGGCGGCGGGGACCGCGTTGCTCGTGCCATCCGGTTCCGTCGCGACGGCAGTCCAGTCGCAGCCCCTCCAGGACACCGAGGTCGGCGTGAGCGCGGACACGATCCGGATCGCGGTGATCGCCGACGTCGACAACCCGGCCCGGCCCGGTCTGTTCCAGGGAGTCGTGAACGGTGTCAAGGCCTTCGCGAAATTCATCAATGGTCGCGGGGGGCTGGCCGGTCGCAACGTGCAGGTCGACTTCATCGACTCGCGCCTGAGCGCCGATGAAGCACACAACGCGCTGATCCGAGCGTGCCAGGAGGACTTCGCGATCGTCGGGACGACGGCGTTGTTCCTCAACGACGTCCAGCCCATGACCAGCTGCCCCGACAAGGCCGCCGCCGCGACCGGGCTCCCCGACGTCCCGCTGGTCCAGACCGAGGAAGCGCACCAGTGCTCCCCCGTCTCGTACCCGGTGCTCGCGAACCAGTTGGTCTGCTCCACCAAGGATCAGCATCCACAGACGTACTTCGTGAAGTCAGGCCAGGTCCTCTACTTCCTGAAGCACTTCAAGAACCTCCACGGCGTGTACCTCATCCCGAGCGACCTGCGATCGACGGTGAACGCCACCACGCCGCTCGCCCGCGGCGAGCAGCAGCTCGGGGTCAAGTCGGACGGAGAGGTCAAGATCTCCGGCCTGGCGACCCAGAGCGACTACACGCCGATCGCGCAGACCATGAAGCAGCGGGAATCGACGTACGCTGAGAGCATCTCGGACTACAAGAGCTCGGTGTTCCTGCGCCGGGAAGCGAAGATCCAAGGGGTCACCAGCGTCAAAGTCTGGGGCTGCGCCTTGCAGTGCCATGACGCGAAGTTCCTCTCCGAGGGCGGCACCGACGTCGAAGGTCACTACACCGCGCTGTTCTTCATCCCGTTCGAGGAGGCCAGCCGGAACAAGTCGGTGGCCGCGTACCTGAAGAACGTCGGCGGCAAGGGCAACGCGGACGGCTTCGGCGCGCAAGCCTGGACCGCCGGGCTGTTCTTCCGTGACGTCGTCGACAACGTCGTGAAGGCCGACGGCAAGAACGGCCTCACACGGGCCCGCTTCCTCGAGGAAGCAGCGAAGGTGCACGACTTCACTGCCAGCGTGGACGGGGATGCCATGCTCGGCCCGACCGATGTCGGCGGCCACAAAGTCAGTCCGTGCTTCGTCCTGATGCAGGTGAAGGGCGGGAAGTACGTGCGCGTCTTCCCGAAGCAGGCGAACACGTTCGATTGCAACCCCAAGAACGTGTTCACGATCAAGTTGGACCAGTCGTAGGCGCCACGGGCGTCAATATCAATCCTGAACAGGGGCGGCGCCGTAGGTCCCTATGGCCCGCTAAACGCAGCGAAAGGACAGGCATGCAACACGGAACAGCAAGCGCCGGCACGGGGGTGGCGCGCCGTTCCCGATTCGATGGTCGCCGTCGCAAGCCCCGCGTCTATGTGTTCCTCGCCCTGGGCGCCGCCGCAGCGATCGCGCTCGCGGCGTGCGGGGGCTCGAGCAGCTCGTCGAAGAAGACGACGACCACGACCACCAAGGGAGCGGCAGCGGCGGCCGTCGTCAAGACGGCCAAGAGCTCGACGCTGGGCACGATCGTGGTCGACAGCAACGGCAAGACCGTGTACACGCTGACGAACGCGAACCAGCAGGTTGCGTGCACGGGAGCGTGCCTGCAGGTCTGGCCGGCCGTGGTGGCGCCCACTGGAACCAAGGCCACCGGCTCCGGGGTGAAGAACGTCGCAACGACCGCGGGCGGGACGCAGGTCACGATCAACAAGGCGCCGGTGTACACCTTCTCCGGTGACGCGAAGGCGGGCGACACCAACGGCGAAGGCATCACCAGCTTTGGCGGCACCTGGCACGCGGTGAAGGTCGGCAGCGGCGGCAGCACCAGCAGCGGTGCCGGCGGGTCGACCTCCACGACGGCGAAGAGCAGCTCCGGGTACTAACTCGTCAGTCGCGACCTTCGGGGAGCGGGGGCTTCCTGCCGGCGTCGGCCGGCGGGAGCTCTCGGCCCGATGACGATGTTGGCGACGGCTCGTCCTCGTCGTGGCCGAGGAAGCCGCGGAGGTCGTCGTCGAACGAGTCGCGGACCTTCCGGAACTCGCGGAGCCCGCGGCCCACTTGACGCCCGATCTCCGGGAGCTTGGCCGGCCCGAAGACGAGCAGCGCCACCACCAAGACGACCAAGAGGTGCCACGGCGCCATGAGGCCTTCCACTTCGCGCGAGCGTACCGACCGCGAGCACGCCTGCGTGGGTCGCGGCTCGCGGCTCCTCGCCTCAGGCCGCTTCGAGCTTCTCCGGTCGGTGCGCCGGCGACCGCTCGGCGGTGAGCAGGTGCCCGAGACCGAGGGCTACCCGCCGGACCCGACCATCTGCTGACTCCGAGCCGGGCGGCGTCGCCCGGGTGAGGAGCATGGCGCCGATGGTCACCGCCAGGGCAGCCGTCGTGCCGAGCGCCCATCCGGCCAAGACATCGGTCGGCCAGTGGACACCGAGCACGGGTCGGCTCACGCCGATGGCGGCCACGAACAGGCCGCTGCACGCCACCGTCGCGACCCGGGCCAGGGGCCGCCTGAGCACGAAGACTGCGATGACGAGCCCGAGCGTCAGGTACAGGGCGGCGCTGTCCGTGGCGTGACCGGACGGGAACGAGGGCTCGCCTTCTACGACGAGGCGAAGGCCCACGCCGGGGCGAGCGCGGTCGACGACGTGCTTACCGATGTCGGCGAGGGTGGCTGCGACGCCGAGCGCGAACGCCGGTGCGGCGGCGACGGCGAACGGGAGCCCTCGGTGCCACAACAGCAGGCCGGCCGCGACCGCGATGAGGGCCAGCACGACCACGCCGCCGAAGTCGCTCGCGATGCGAGCGGCGCGGATCACGAGGTCCGACCGGTGGTCGGTGAAGAGCCTGAGGTGCGCGGCATCGCTGCTCGCCAGACCGTTGTGCTGGATCACGTCCTCGGTCACGCCGCCGAGCACCGCGACCATCGCGACCAGCGCCACGATGGCGACGGCCAGCGCGCACAGTCCGCGCCACGTCAGGCCCAGCCAATCCCGCATGCGGTTCACGCTGGTAGCGCACCACCGAACGAGACCAGCGAGACGGGCAACGGGCTCCATGAGCGGTCGACGGTACTCCGGCCACTCCTGGTTCCCCGAAGCGGCTTCTCGTCAGCGCTTCAGGCAGCACTGCTCCGACGCGAGCGTCGCTGCGAGCGGCGAGCTCCCGAGGTCGGCGGGAGCCTCCGCGGATTGCACCGAGGCCCCGCCCGCGAACTGCGCGTCCATGCCATCACGGAACTGCTGGGCGGTGAACTGTCCGGGCAGGATCGGCGTCCCCCGGTACACGAACGTCCCACTGATGCGGAACAGGCGCGTGCCGTCCGGCGCGTACTCCGAGATCTGCGGCGTCCCGCCCCAGCCGACGACGATGTCACCGCCCGGGAGCAAGCGAGCGGAGCCGCAGCAGCCCGAGCTGCTGACCTCGGGATCGGTGAGCTGCCCGGCGAACGTCGCGGTCTTCGCCTGCGCGTCGATCAGGTACCGGACGGCGCGGGGCTGACGGCCCGGGCCGAGCCCCAGGGTGCCGTTGTCGTGGAGCGTCACGCTCCCGTCCGGCAGCAGCCGTGCGTCGTGCTGACCGCTCGGACCCCCGGACGGGTCGTTCTGGATCGTGAGGCTCTGCCCGGTGGGCGTGCCGCCGAGCTTCCACTGGATGTCGCCGGTCAGACCGGTGACATCGGTGGGCTTGCTGATCCGGTACGCCGCGTCGAGATGCCGGAAGTTGAAGATGAACCCGTCGCTTCCGCCGTTGATCGGCTCGATCGCGTTGTAGTGGAACGGGTCGTACACGCCGTTCGTGACGTCGTGCTTCTGCTCGGCGATCCATTCGGGCGCTGTCTCCGACGGCGAGATGTGCGCCAGCGTGTCCCACGTCCACACCGGAACCGCCGGGGGTCCGGGGTCGATCTCCTGGAAGATGTGGTCGAGACAGGTTTCCGTTGGCCCGAGACCCCAGGACGTCAGATTGCAGCCACCCGGAACCGCTTGCACGGTCGCCATCACGTAGTCGCCGTTCGGCAACAACGCGACGTCGTGGAAGTCGGCATTGGCGCCGACCGTGTTCAGGGACTGCTGGAGGTGGCCGTCGAGGCTGTACTCCTCCATACCGCCGTTGAGCTTCACGATCGCGAGGTGGCCGTTGCTGAACGGCTGCAACAGGAACGTCGGCTTGCGCGGGAGCCACCAGACCGGCACACCGTTGGAATCGAAGACCACCGAGTAGCCGGGCGTGCCGAAGCCCTGC
>JBKOZX010000051.1:0-2663 GCA_046726115.1 Actinomycetota bacterium
TTCCCGCACCACGACAGCAGGGTCGCGAAGGGCCCCTCTGAGCGTCTCGACGACGGCTTCGTCGGCGCCGTGCGCGAGGCCGATGACAGCGGCCCTCCGCGTCGCGTCGGCGGGCGCGCTGACGCCTCTGATCAGAGCATCGGTGACGCGCGGCACCGACGTATGGCGCTCGAGACTCACTGCAGCTGACCGGCTCAGAGCGTCACTGCCCCAATGCACGAGGACGATCAGCGTGTCGATCGCCTGGTCGGAACCGATGATGCTCAGGGACGCGATACATGCGTCGGGGTCGGGTGTGCCTTCCTCCAGCGCGCGGGTGAGCGCGTCGGCCGCCGCCGGGTCTCCGATCTCCCCGAGCAAGAGCGCGGCCGCCGTCGCCCGCTCGCGGTCTCCGCTCAGCCGGGCGACGAGGTGCGGCACCGCGGTCGGGCCGAAGTCCAACAGGGCTCGTCGCGCGGCTTCCTTCGCTTGCGACCCTTCGGGAGCCGCGGTGGCGACGTCCGCGAGTGCCTCGAGCGCGTCCGGGTTGCCGGCGCGGCGCAGGCCGGCGATCGCCTCCAGCTGCGCCGGTTCGTGCCGGTCACGCCGCGCCATCCGTGCGAGCGGCGCGACGAATCGCGCGTGGCCGTTCGTGCTCAGACCCTTCGCGGCCTCGACTCGGACGTCGGGGTTCCCGTGCGTCGACGCGAGCACGAGCCCTGCTGTCGCATCGGGACCATCGAGGCGGCCCAACGCCGCGGTCGCCGCTTCCGCGACGCCGCTGTCGTCGGACTCGAGAGCGGCGATGAGACCAGCCACATCGCGCTTCTTCTCGAGTCGTGCGATCTTCGGCCGTTTGGCCATGACAGTCGGCTACGACGAGCCCGGCGCCGGCGCGGGGCGTTGCGCCACCGCCGTGCGCTGCAGGATCTCGGGCTGGACGAGCCCTGCCGCTCGTTTCACGTCGTTCAGCCTAGGTCACGCTTACCGCGTCGACGCGGCAGTCGGTCGCTCTACGGGTCGTCTCAGAGCCCCACGACGACACTGCGCGCGTCGTCCATGCTTGCGCCGGTCAGCTCCCGGTACCGCTTGATCGCCTCGAGCTGCTTGCCGGCTCGCGCCAGCTCGACCACGTCGGGGGGCACGACCGCGGTGGGGGTGGTGTACGGCAGTCCCAGCTTCTCCGAGACGAGCGCGAGCTGCGCTTCGATGCCCGCAAGCCGTCGGTTCGTCTCTTCGAAGTGAGCCGCGAGTGTTGCTTGGCTGTACTCACCGGGCATGGCGCGTTCCTTTCGGGGGTTAGGACGGCGCCGGCGCCGGTGCCGGCTCCGGGTGGCGGGCCGCCGTCCGGTCCAGGATCTCCCGCTTCACGAGGCCGCGCGACACCCAGTTGCGCCGGTCGGCCCAGACGAGCATCGGCGGGAGCACGACCAGCGCGCTGAGGAGCGCGACGGCCACGTTCATGGCAACGATGATCCCGAAGTCGCGCAGCAACGGCAGCGACGACGTCGCGATCACCGCGACACCGGCGATCGCCGTGAGCGCCGACACGATGAACGCGCGGCCGGTCCGGGACGCCGCCACCTCGACCGCCTCCTCGGGCGTCAACCCGCGGCGGCGTTCCTCCACGAAGCGCAACAGGATCAACGACGTGAACTCCGTGCACGCGGCAACCACCAACGGTCCGCCCACCGCGGTGATGGGGCTCAGCTTGAGGCTGAACGCGAAGGCGACGAGCGACGCGGTGCCCACCGCGATCAGCACCGGGACGAGCGAGAGCAGCGAGCGGATCACGCTCCGGAGCCGCACCGACAGGAAGAGGAACACGAACAGGATTGCGAGGTACGTGAGCAGGACGCGGTTGGCCTCGAGGTTGTCGAGCAGTCCGACCCCGACGACGGCGAGGCCGGAGGGGGTGGCGCTCACCCCGGCCGGCGGGTGCACGGTGGAGCGGATCTCGCGCACGACCGCGGCCCGGCGCTGCAGCTCGCTGGGACCGGTGCGGAAGACGAGGTTCAGCGCGTTCCCATTCCGGCTCACCGCTGACTTCTGGATGTCCGCCGGCGCCAAGGCGTTGGCAGCTCGCGCCTCCGCACCCGTGGGGGTCACGTGCGACGCGCCCGGCACGTCGTTCACGATGTCGCTCACTGTCGTCACCATGCCCGCCGCGGTGAGCAGCGTGTCGGGATGCTCCGCGAGCTGCTTGGTCGTGAAGCTGTCCATGAACCCCACGGTCTGGTCGTCGAACACGTCCTTCGACTGCACGAACATCCCGAGCTCGCTCGACGACCCGGTCTCGCGATCGAGGACGTGGAGGTCGTGGATCACCTGGGACTTCTGGTTCACCCACTTGATCGGGTCGGTCTGCAGCTCGAGCTTTCCCTCGACCAGGATCCCGCCCGCGAACACGATCACGGCGATGACCGTGAGCGGGACGGCGACGCCCCCGGGCAACCCGCCGAGCCACACGACGATCCGGCCGAGCGGGCCGGTACGGAAGTCCCTGCCCTTGGTGGGTGACTTGTACTCACGGATGCCGAGGACGGCGAGCGGGGCGACGATGCTGCAGAGGCAAATGACCGCGATGCCGACCGCCAGCAGGAGGCCGAACTGGCGGAGCATCGGTACCTTGGCGAAGCGCAAGGCGGCGAAGGCGAAGATGGCGTCGAAGGTGACCACGAGCA
>JBKOZX010000052.1:0-1595 GCA_046726115.1 Actinomycetota bacterium
AGCTCAGTCGGCAGAGCACTTCCATGGTAAGGAAGGGGTCTACGGTTCGAGTCCGTAAGGGGGCTCGGCGGTGTAGCTCAGTTGGCAGAGCACGCGGCTCATAATCGCGGCGTCGCGGGTTCGAGTCCCGCCACCGCTACAACAAACGCCCCATCCGCAGAGCAGGAACACAACAAGTAGGAACAGCATGTCGAAGCCGAAGTTCGAACGGACGAAGCCGCATCTCAACGTGGGGACGATGGGTCACATCGACCACGGCAAGACCACGCTCACCGCGGCGATCACGAAGGTGCTGCACGACCAGGATCCGTCGACCGAGTACACGAGCTTCGACGAGATCGACAAGGCGCCCGAGGAGCGGGAGCGCGGCATCACGATCAACATCGCCCACGTCGAGTACGAGACCCCGAACCGGCACTACGCCCACGTCGACATGCCCGGGCACGCCGACTACATCAAGAACATGATCACGGGCGCCGCCCAGATCGACGGGGCGATCCTCGTGGTGGCCGCCACCGACGGCCCGATGCCCCAGACCCGTGAGCACGTGCTGCTCGCCCGCCAGGTAGGGGTGCCCTCGATCGTGGTGGCGCTCAACAAGGTCGACGCCGTCGACGACGAGGAGCTTCTCGACCTCGTCGAGCTCGAGGTGCGGGAGCTGCTCACCGAGTACGAGTTCCCGGGTGACGACGTGCCGATCGTCCGGGTGAGCGCCCTCAAGGCGCTCGACGGCGACGACGCCGCGGTCCAGCAGGTCGTCGAGCTGATGGAAGCCGTCGACACGTACGTTCCCGAGCCTCAGCGCGACCTCGACAAGCCGTTCCTCATGCCGATCGAGGACGTGTTCTCGATCACCGGCCGGGGCACGGTCGTCACCGGAAAGGTGGAGCAGGGCGTCGTCCACACCGGCGACGACGTCGAGATCATCGGGATCAAGGACACCACCAAGACCGTCGTCACCGGGGTCGAGATGTTCCGCAAGCTCCTCGACGAGGGCCGCGCCGGCGACAACATCGGCGTGCTGCTGCGGGGCACGAAGAAGGAAGACGTCGAACGCGGGCAGGTGCTGGCCAAGCCCGGCTCGATCACCCCGCACACGAACTTCCTGGCCCAGGTCTACGTCCTCACCAAGGACGAAGGCGGCCGCCACACGCCGTTCTTCAGCAATTACCGGCCGCAGTTCTACTTCCGGACCACCGACGTCACCGGGAGCATCGGCCTGCCGGAGGGCGTCGAGATGGTCATGCCCGGTGACAACACCGAGATGACCGTCGAGCTCATCGCGCCCATCGCGATGGAAGAAGGCCTGCGGTTCGCGATCCGCGAAGGCGGCCGCACCGTCGGCGCCGGCCGGGTCACCAAGATCATCAAGTAGGGAGCGACGCTCGGATGGCCAGCGACAAGAGGGTCAAGGTCACGCTCGCGTGCGAGGTCTGCAAGCGGCGGAACTACATCACGATGAAGAACCGCACCAACGACCGCGACCGGATCGAGATGAAGAAGTACTGCCGCTGGGACCGCCAGCACACCCTCCACAAGGAGACCCGCTAGTTGCGGCATGGGCAGGAGGCGGTGTGCCGAGGGCAGGCCGACTC
>JBKOZX010000053.1:0-10201 GCA_046726115.1 Actinomycetota bacterium
GGCGGCGGGCGCGGCGCGGCACCCGCGCCTCCCGGAGCTGGCTCTCTGCGATCACCGTCGTGAGCCGCTCGTCGTACACGTCGATCATGACGGCTTCGCCCGCTTCGGCTCGCAACGCCTCGACCTCCTCCAGCACGGCTCGCGCGGCGGGACCAGCGTCTCCGGAGAGGGACAACGGGAGCCCGACGACGATTCGGGAGGCGCCAGCTTCGCGCGCGTGGGCAAGGACCGTCTGATGGTCGGCGGATTGAACGCCGCTGCGCTCGACCAGCGCGTGAGGGGTGGCCACGCGGCCATTGGGGTCGGACAGGGCCAGGCCGATCCGCCGCGACCCGAGGTCGACACCGAGAACCCGTCCCATGCGCTCCGGCGACGCGCTCAGCGCGCGGCGCGCTCCAGGGCCTCGGCGGCCTCCTTGCGCACCAGGGTCAGGGCTTCGTCGATCTCCTCGACGTTGGTGCCGCCGCCCACCACGAGCTCGGGGTTCTTCGCCGTCCCCCCGCCGAGCGCCGTGGCCCCCTTGGCGGCGATCGCCGCGGCCGAGACTCCGCCGTCCACGAGGCTCTTGCTGACCGCGACCACGATGCCCGCCTTCTTCCGATCGGGGGCCAGCCCGACGAGCGCCACCACGCCGGAGTCGGCGGCGTCGCGGGTCGCGACCGCGAGGCGTCGCAGCTCGCCCGAGTCGAGCCCGTCGCGCCGAGCCGCCACCACGCCGTCGACGGCGTCCGCCGCCAGCGCGGCAGCCTCGGCCGCAGCCTCTCGGCCGCGAGCCGTCTCGAGCTCGTCCTTGAGCACCTTCAGCTGCTGCTGGAGCTGCTCGATGCGGTCGGGCAGCTCGGCCGACGACACCTTCAGCGTCTCCGCGACGCGGCGCAGCTGCCGCTCCTCGTCGTGAATGCGCTCGAGGGCAGCGTCGCCCGTGATCGCCTCGATCCGGCGGAGGTTCGCGCCGATGGACTGCTCGTTGACGATCTTGATCGGGCCGATGAAGCCCAGAGCATGGACGTGGGTGCCGCCGCACAGCTCGACAGAGTGTTTCCCCGCCTCGAGGACGCGCACGAGATCGCCGTATTTCTCGCCGAAGAACGCGATCGCCCCGATCGACTCGGCGTGCTCGCGCGTCGTCTCGTAGTGGCGGACGGGCGCGTCTGTGATGATCTCGCGGTTGGCGAGGTCCTCGATGCGCTCGAGCTCGTCGGCCGTGACCGCCTGGAAGTGGCTGAAGTCGAAGCGGAGGCGGTCGGGCGCGACGAGTGAACCGGACTGCTTGACGTGCGGTCCGAGCACCTCGCGCAGCGCCCAGTGGAGGATGTGCGTCGCGGTGTGGTTGCGGCGAATGCGGTCGCGCCGCTCGGCGTCGATGGTCGCCGTGACGCTGTCACCCTCGGCCACCTCGCCGTGAACGACCTCGGCCCGGTGCAGGACGAGCGTGCCCGGTATGCCGTACTGCGTGTCGAGCACGCGCAGCTGCGTGCGGCCGTCGCCTGCAGTGAGCGTGCCGGTGTCGCCCACCTGCCCGCCGGACTCGGCGTAGAACGGCGTGCGGTCGAGGACGACGTCGACGCTCGCGCCCTCGCCTGCCTGTGCGAGACGCTCGCTCCCCGAAATCAAGGCGAGCACCTTGGCGTCGGTGGTCTCGTACTCGTGGCGGCCGGTGAACTCGGTCGCGCCGAAGGCGTCGACGAGCTCCCGGTACAGCTCGATCGGGGCGGACTCCTTGCCGCCCTCGGCCTTGAGCGCCTCGCGCGCGCGTGTGCGCTGTTCCTCCATCCGGGCTCGGAACCCGCCATAGTCGACCCTCCGGCCGCGTTCCTCGGCGATCTCGCGGGTCAGGTCGACCGGGAAGCCGAGCGTGTCGTGGAGGAAGAATGCCCGCTCCCCCGACACGTCACCTTCCTCGAGCAGCCCGTCAAGGAGGTCGAGACCCCGTTCCAGGGTCTGGCGGAACCGCTCCTCCTCGCGAGTGACCACGTTCACGATGAGCTCGCGGTGCTTGACGAGCTCGGGGTACGCGTCGCCCATGGCCTCGACCGTCGCGTCGGCGAGAGCTCCCGTGACTACCTCCTGGGCGCCCAACCGGTACGCGTGACGGACGGCGCGTCGGATGATCCGGCGCAGCACGTAGCCGCGCTCCTCGTTGGACGGCACCACGCCGTCGCTCACGAGGAATGTCATCGCCCGACCGTGCTCGGCGAGGATCCGGAGCGACACGTCGTCCTCTCCTCCACCGCCATACCGGGTGCTCGTCGCTGCCTCGGCGGCTCGGATGAGCGGAACGAAGACGTCAATGTCGAAGATCGAGTCCACGCCCTGCAGGACCATGAGGTTCCGTTCGAGACCGGCGCCGGTGTCGATACTCGGCGCCGGCAGCGGAAGCAGCTCGCCGTCGGGCTGCTCGTCGTACTGCATGAACACGAGGTTCCAGATCTCGATGTAGCGGTCCTCGTTGACCGCGGGACCACCCTCCGGACCGTGGCCCGGTCCCAGGTCCCAGAAGATCTCGGAGTTGGGTCCGCACGGGCCGGTGTCGGCCATGCGCCAGAAGTTCGACGCGTCGCCCATGCGCTGGATGCGCTCCGGTGCCAGACCGACGACATCGCGCCAGATCGTGGCTGCTTCGTCGTCGTTCTCGTGCACGGTGACCCACAGGCGGCTCGTGTCGAGCTTCAGCACATCGCGGTAGAACTCCCACGCCCACGGGATCACCTCGGCCTTGAAGTAATCGCCGAAGCTGAAGTTGCCGAGCATCTCGAAGAAGGTGACGTGCCGGTTCGTTCGTCCGACTTCCTCGAGATCGTTGTGCTTGCCGCCGGCGCGCACGCACTTCTGCGAGGACGCGGCGCGGGGGTACGGAGGCTTCTCCTCGCCGAGGAAGTAGGGCTTGAACGGCACCATCCCCGCGTTGGTGAACAGCAGCGACGAGTCGTGCGGGATGAGGCTGGCGGACTCGACCAGCGTATGGCCCCGCTCGACGAAGAAGTCGAGAAAGGCGCGGCGTAGCTCCGCGGCGGTGGTCGGTGGCACCTAACCAGGGTACCGCCCGAAGGTCGCGGTCTACCTGCCCCTTCGCGCCTCGCGTCGAGCCTGGATGCTCGCGGCCCGGTGGTCGATCGCGGCGTTCACGTCACGCAGTCGGTCCACGGTCGCGGGTGACAGGACACGCTCGACCGTGCGTCGAAGGGTGCGCCTCGCTCGAACCGTGACGCCGACGCCGAGCCCGAACCCGAGGATCAGCCAGAACAACCGCTTCGCCACGTCACGTCCCTTCGGAGTTCGGATCGACGTCGTCGTGCTGGTCGGCATCGGTCTGGGACTTCGGCATCTCGCGCCGCGATCGGCGCCGGTCGAGCTGCTCGCCAAGCTCCGCTTCGCGGCCCTGCGCGCCGGGCCGGTAGTACACGCGGGTCTCGACCTCCGGGGGTCGGTACTGCTGGGGCACCCAACCCGCCGGCGCGTCGTGCGGGTACACGTAACCCTTTCCGTGTCCGAGCTTGCCGGCGCCAGGGTAACTGGCGTCGCGCAGATGGACCGGAACCGCGCCGGTGGGACGGTCGCGCACGTCCTCGAGGGCGGCGCCGATCCCCGTGATCACCGAGTTGGACTTCGGCGCGAGGGCGAGGTGGATGACCGCCTGTGCGAGGTTGAGCTGCGCCTCGGGCATCCCGACGAACTCGACGGCGCGAGCGGCCGCGTCGGCAACCAGCAGCGATTGTGGGTCGGCCATCCCGATGTCCTCGGACGCGAGGATGACGAGCCGCCGTGCGATGAGACGCGGGTCCTCGCCTGCTTCGACCATGCGTGCGAGCCAGTAGAGGCCGGCGTCGGGGTCCGAGCCGCGGATGCTCTTGATGAAGGCGGACAGGACGTCGTAGTGCTCGTCGTCGCCGTACCGGATGGCGCGCAGGGCGAGTGCCGCTTCCGTGTCGGCCAGGGTGACGCGCGTCCGATCGTCTTCGGCGGCGAGCGCGCCCGCGACCTCCAGCGAGGTGAGCGCGTGTCGGGCGTCGCCCTCGGAGCGGTCGATGAGGTGGTCCAGTGCGTCGGCGTCGACCTCCAGCTCGGCGTCACCGAGCCCGCGTTCGCGGTCGGTCAGCGCGCGCTCGAGGAGCGTGCGGACGTCGTCCGGCCCCAGCGGCTCGAGCCGGAACAGCGTCGAGCGCGAGAGGAGCGGACCGATCAACGAGAAGTACGGGTTCTCGGTGGTCGCTCCGATGAGCACGAGCAGGCCTTCCTCGACGTGCGGGTGCAGCGCGTCCTGCTGCGCGCGGTTGAAGCGGTGCACCTCGTCGAGGAACAGGATCGTGCCCTGACCGCGCTCGCCGAGCCGTCCCCGGGCGCGCTCAACGACTTCGCGCACGTCTTTGACGCCGGCGCTGACGGCCGACAGCGGCTCGAAGGCCTTGGCGGTCTCGCCGGCGATGAGCCGGGCGATGGTCGTCTTGCCCGTGCCCGGCGGCCCCCACAGGACCACCGACGAGAGCCGGTCGCCCTCGATCAGCACCCGCAGCGGGCGCCTCGCTCCCAGCAGGTGCTCCTGACCCACGACCTCGTCGAGCGTGCGCGGCCGCAGCCGCGCCGCCAACGGCGCACGCTCGTGCAGACGCTCGTCACGCGCCGAAGCGAACAGATCCTCTGCCACGCGTCGATGGTACGGGTCACAGTCGCTACGTGCGCTTGCGGACCTGCAGGCCGAGCTCGTTGAGCTGGGCGGGGTCGAGCGGACGTGGAGCGCCGGTCAGCGGATCCGCGCCGGACTGGGTCTTCGGGAACGCGATGACCTCGCGGATGTTCTCCTCGCCGGCTAGGACGGCGGCGAACCGGTCGATTCCGATCGCGAACCCGGCGTGCGGCGGCGCGCCGTAGCGGAACGCGTCGAGCAAGAACCCGAAGCGGGATCGCGCCTGGTCCGGCGTGATCCCGAGGAGCGAGAACACCAGCTGCTGCACGTCGGACGAGTGGATTCGCACGCTGCCCGAGCCGAGCTCCCACCCGTTCACGACGAGGTCGTACGACAGCGACCTCACGCCCAGGAGCTCGTCGCCCGTCGCGGTACCAAGCAGCGCGAAGTCGTCCGGATGCGGCATCGTGAACGGATGGTGAGCCGGGATCGGCCTGCCGTCGGCGTCGATCCCTTCGAAAAGTGGGAAGTCGACCACCCACACGAACTGCAGCCCGCCCTCGGTGACGGGCGGACGCGCCAGGTCGAGGCGCAGCTGCCCGAGCACGGCCTCGGCGACGCGCCGGTCGCCGGCCACGAGCAACAGGAGAGCGCCAGGGGTCGCGCCGAGCGCGTCCACCACACCGAGCTGCTCGGCTTCCGAGAGGAACTTGGTCACCGGAGAGTCCAGCTCGCCCTGGTCCTGCACCCTCATCCAGACCAGGCCCTTCGCTCCGAGCTGCTTCGCACGCTCGGTGAGCGCGTCAATGCGCCCACGCCCCATCGCGCCCTCGCCCGGCACGCAGATCGCCTTCACCACCTCGGCCTGGAACACCTTGAACTCGGTCGACGCGAACACCTCGCTCACGTCGACGAGTTCGAGGCCGAAGCGCGTGTCGGGCTTGTCGACGCCGAAGCGCTCCATCGACTCGTGCCACGTCATTCGCAGGAACCCGTGCGCCCGCTCGCCGCGCACCGCCTCCACGGCTCCCTGCACCGCTTCGGTGACGACTGCCATCACGTCGTCGGCGTCGGCGAAGCTCATCTCCATGTCGTACTGCATGAACTCGAACTGCCGATCTGCACGCGGGTCCTCGTCGCGCAGGCACCGGGCGATCTGGAAGTACCGGTCGAACCCACCCACCATCAGCAGCTGCTTGAACAGCTGCGGGCTCTGCGGCAGCGCGTAGAACGAACCCTGCTGGAGACGCGACGGCACGACGAAGTCGCGGGCACCCTCCGGCGTGGACGCGATGAGCGCCGGGGTCTCGATCTCGACGAAGTCCTGCTCGATCATCGAGCGCCGCATCGCTGCGTTCACGGTGGCGCGCAGCCGCATGTTGCGCTGCATGCGGTCCCGTCGGAGGTCGAGGTAGCGGTACCGCAGGCGCAGCATCTCGTCGGCTTCCACGCGTTCGAGCGGGATTGGCGACGGCTCGGCTGCGTTCAGCACCTCGAGCCGCGTGGCGGCGATCTCGACCTCACCCGTCGCCAGCTCGGGATTCACGGTTCCTTCGGGCCGGGCGCGCACTTCCCCGTCGGCGCTGATCACGTACTCGGACCGCAGCTGGTGGGGGTCGTCACCGACGGCCCCGTCGGGGTCGACAACCACCTGGACGATGCCGGATGCGTCGCGCACGTCGAGGAACACGACGCCGCCGTGGTCGCGCTGGCTCGCGACCCACCCGCAGACGGTGACCTGCTCCCCGATGTGTTCCGGGCGGAGGTCCCCGCACCGGTGGGTGCGCATCATCGGTCGAACTCACAGTGTTCTTGCAGCCAGCCGGCGAGCTGATCCCTCGGAACCTCGATCTCCTGACGAGTAGGAAGCTTCCTGACGACGACCTCGCCGCGGCCGAATTGCTCGGGAGTCATCGTCACGATGAACGCGGGTCGCGCGCGCTCCGCTGCTTTTCGCTGCGCGGAGGCAGAGCGGTTGCCATAGGACCGCTCGACGCGAAGGCCCGCCTCGCGTAGCTCGTGGGTCAGCGTGAGCGATTCGCGGCCACCAGTAAGTTCGTCGATTACGTACACGTCGAGCCGGGTCTCGGGGCGCGGGAGAGCACCCAACTCGTCCGCCGCGATCAGCAATCGCTCGATGCCCATTCCGAATCCGATGCCGGGCGTCGGTTGGCCGCCCATTTCCTCGGTGAGGTTGTCGTACCTCCCGCCACCGAGAATGGCGTTCTGGGCGGCATCGAGCGCGCTGCTCACGAACTCGAACGTCGTGCTCGTGTAGTAATCGAAGCCCCGCACCAATCTCGGTGCCAGCTCGTAGTGGATCTCGAGCTCGTCGAGCCCGCGCTGCACCTGCTCGAAGTGCACCCGCGACGAGTCGCTGAGATGCTCGGTGAGCTGCGGCGCGCGCTCGATGACGTCCTGCCACTCCGCCTCTTTCGAGTCGAGGACCCGCAGCGGGTTCGCCACGACTCGGTTGTGGAACTCGGGACCCAGCGGCTCGCCGTGCTCCAGCAGGTAGTTGCGCAGGACGTCGACGTACTCGGCCCGGCTTGCTCGGTCTCCCATGGAGTTCAGCAGCAGCGTCGTCTGACTCAGCACGCCCAAGTCCCGAAGCAGCCCATGCCCGAACGCGATGACCTCGACGTCAACGTCTGGGTCGTCCAGACCGAGAGCCTCGATTCCCAATTGCCAGTGCTGCCGGTAGCGACCCTTCTGCGAGCGCTCGTATCGAAAGAGCGGCGCGAGATACCAGACCTTCCACGGCCCGTGCTTCTTGTGTTGGATGTACGCACGAACGACGGGTGCGGTCCCCTCCGGCCGCAGCGCCAAGCGCCGGTTCCCGCGGTCGGTGAACTCGTACATCTCCTTCGTCAGGACGTCAGTGGACTCGCCGAGCCGATTGAACACTTCGACATGCTCGAACACCGGGGTGATCACCAGCTCGTAACCGAACCTGCGCGAGCGCTCCGCGAAGGTCCGAACCACTTCGATCCAGCGCGCCGACTCGGGCGGAATGATGTCCTGTGTTCCGCGAGGAGTCTGTTGAGCGTCTTTCGGCACCGCGGCATCGTACCGGCCGCCTTGCGGCCGGCCGAGGCTTAAGCGCGCGCCTTCCCGGGCAGCACTCGGTACGCGTCGTACACGGAGTCGATCCGCTTCACGGCGCCGAGGATCGACTCGAGATGGCTGGGGTCGGCGAGCTCGAAGTCGAAGCGCAGCTTCGCCACGCGGTCGGTCGACGTCTGCGACGTGCAGGCGAGGATGTTGACATGGTGCTCGGCCAGCGACTGCGCGACGTCGCGCAGCAACCGTGAGCGGTCAAGCGCCTCGACCTCGACCGACACGACGTACGTCGCGGGCTGATCGTGATCCCAATCGACGTCGATGACGCGGTGGGCCTGCGCGGCAAGGCCGGCGGCGTTGGCGCAGTCGGTGCGGTGGACCGACACACCCCGCCCCCGGGTCACGAAGCCCATGATCTCGTCACCGGGAACCGGCGTGCAGCAGCGGGACAGCCGCACCATGACGTCGTCGAGACCCTCGACGTGGACGCCGACGGTCCGCCGCCGGAGCGCCCGCGGTGGCCGGCGCGCGGTGACGGGGAGCTGCTCTTCGCCGCCCCGCAGCTCGCGCTGAACACGCTGCACGACCGTGCGCGGTGACACATGCCCTTCGCCGACGGCGGCGTGGAGCGCGTCGAGATCCGCATAGCTCATGGCCTCGGCCACGCGAGCTAGCGCGGCCGATCGCGCGAGCTTCTGTACCGGGAGCCCGTCCTTCCGGAGCGCCTTGACGAGCTCTTCGCGCCCGGTCTCGATGGCGTCCTCGCGCCGCTCCCGCGAGAACCACTGACGGATCTTGCTGCGGGCGCGCGGCGTCTGCACGAACTGCAGCCAGTCGCGACTCGGGCCCGCACCCGCGACCTTGCTCGTGAAGATCTCGACCGCGTCGCCCGACGCGAGAGTCGAGTCGAGCGGGACGAGGCGACCGTTGACCTTGGCACCGACGCACCGGTGACCGACCTCCGTGTGGATGGAGTATGCGAAGTCGACCGGGGTCGCGCCCGCCGCCAGCGTGATGACCTTGCCCTTGGGCGTGAAGACGAAGACCTCGTCCTGCTCGAGGTCGATCTTCAGCGTCTCCATGAACTCGCCGGGGTCCGATGTCTCCTGCTGCCAGTCGATCATCCGCTCGAGCCACACCATGTCCTGCTCGGGCGACTCCTTCTCCTTGTAGCCCCAGTGCGCGGCGACGCCGTACTCGGCACGCCGGTGCATCTCCTCCGTGCGGATCTGGACCTCGACCGGCTTGCCCTGCGGGCCGACGACCGTCGTGTGCAGCGACTGGTAGAGGTTGAACTTGGGCATCGCGATGTAGTCCTTGAACCGGCCCTGGACCGGCTTCCACATGGCGTGGATGGAACCCAGTGCGGCGTAACAGTCCTTCACCGACTCGACGACCACGCGCACCCCGAGGAGGTCCTGCACGTCGTCGAACTCCTTGCCCTGCACGACCATCTTCTCGTAGATGGACCAGTAGTTCTTCGGGCGGCCGCGCACGTCCGCGTCGATGCGCAATGTCGCGAGGCGGGCCCGCAGCTCCGTGAGCACCTCCTCGAGGTACTGCTCGCGCTCGGGTGCCCGCATCATGACCATCTGCTCGATCTCGGCGTAGCGCTTCGGGTGCAGCACCTCGAACGCGAGATCCTCGAGCTGCCACTTCACGTCCGCCATGCCGAGGCGGTGCGCGAGCGGCGCGTAGATGTCCAACGTCTCCCGGGCGATGCGCTGCTGCTTCGCCTCGGGGAGCGACCCGATCGTGCGCATGTTGTGGAGGCGGTCGGCCAGCTTGATGAGGAGGACACGGATGTCCTTGGCCATCGCCACGAGCATCTTGCGCAGCGTGGCGGCGTGCTGAGCCTCCTTTGAGTCGAACTGGAGCCGATCGAGCTTGGTGACCCCGTCGACGATCGCGGCGACGTCGGGCCCGAACCCCTCCTGGAGGTCCTCGTCGGTCACGGTGGTGTCCTCGACGGCGTCGTGGAGCAGCGCGGCGGCGATCGTGACGTCGTCGAGGCCGAGTCCGGCCAGGATCATGGCCACGCCGAGCGGGTGCGCGATGTAGGGCTCGCCCGACCGGCGGACCTGGTCGGCGTGGGCGGTGCGGGCGACGTCGAAGGCCCGCTCGATGAGCACGGTGTCGGCCTTCCGGTGCCGATCGCGGTAGGCGGCGATGAGCGGCGCGACCTCGACGTCGACGTGGTGCCGCCGCCAGGGCAGGACCGAGCGCCGGTCGGGCCGTACCTCAACCCGCGGCTCGGTGTTACTCATAACCCTACCTTGAGGCCCCGGCGCAAGCTCCGGCTCTGCGGTGACGGTCGGCAAAGCCGCCGACACCGCGAGGCTACCGGCCCGCTCCCTCCCCGACGCGCAGGGCCTACCGCCGCTTGCGCCGGCGCTGCTGGCGGGGACGCGGCGCGCGCGTCGTCGCCGGCGGACCGGCCGCGGGGCGCGGTGAGCTGGGACGCGTCGGCGGCGACGGTGTCGCGGCCGGCACTGCCGCCGTCGCCGGCTCGGGCTC
>JBKOZX010000054.1:0-3811 GCA_046726115.1 Actinomycetota bacterium
AACCCGACGCCGCCGCCACCGCCATCGCCAACAGCAGCGAGCCGACCGCGAGCATCACGCCGCCGCGCACCGCCATCGCGAACACCGATGCCGCGTCCCGTCGTTCGGTGCGGAAGAAGACCAAAGCACCACAGCCGGCGACCAGCTCCAGGATCACGATGGCGAACTGAGCGGTTCCCACCCCACGAGAGACGGCATGTTGACCGTGAAAGGTCTCGGCGGTCATCGCGAGATAGAGGAAGGCGCCGTCGAGCGCCAGTTCACCTGGGAGCAATCCGGCCCTGGGCCGCTCGCGTCCGCCCGAGGATCCGAACAAGACCACCGCCGAGGCGATCACGATCAGCGACGCAGCAGCCTCGCCGGCCGCGAAGGGTGTCGACACTCGAGCCGACGCCGAAAGGGCCAGCCCGGCCAGTCCCGCGAGGCCCAGCACGCCGCACAGTCCGCGTACAACCCACGTGAGCGATGCCGCCCGCGATGAGTGAGCCGTCGCCATCGCCGTTCCTCTCATGGAGCCCTGATGACGGTCGCGACTCGCAGCTGGCCTCGCGGCCCCCGTTCCACCGAGAGCCACTCACCACGACTACAAGTCCATTGACGCAAGGCGTCGAGTGCAGCGAGAGCCGCCTCGTCGCCCTGGAGCGCATCGTGCGCGGTGAAGCTGAGATGAGTCACCTCGACCAAGAGCGACGTGGTGGAACCGCTGACACGAACATATGCCTGACCCGACTTGGGATTGCCCACTACGGCAAGGACCCACGCGACGAAACGCGCGGCGCGGGTCGACACCTGAGCACGAGTTGCTGTGCACGAAGCATCCAGGTGAACCGCGTAGCCCCGGTATCGGAGCGCGTCGACGAGCTCGCAGAGATCGGACTGAGATGGGCTGTCGGGCTCTGCCACCCCATCGGGGATCTTCTCGCGTGCGATCAAGCAGTTCATGGTTCACCTCGTCGCGCCAGAGCGGAACAGTTGCGCCTCACTGGTAGATACGAGAAGGGTTACGCGCTCCGACTAGTTCCCGAGGTTGGCCGTGAACCACTCGCGCATGCGGCTGCGGGACGTGGCCGTGCGGCCGATTCCGGCGGCAACCGCCGCGACCTTCCTGGGCACCGTCAGCTGCGCGCCATCGAGGAGGTCGTTCCAGAAGATCGACCAGCCGGGAGCGAGCAGCGATCCCAGGCCGGGCGCCGTGAGCGCGCGACCCACAGCCGAGACGACTCGCGGTCGCGGCAAGAGCGAGGCGTGCACCGGGGCGGTCATCGAGTGATACGGCGCGTAGGTGCTCGCGAGATACGCCCGGTACCGGCGTGCGGGGCGGGCGGGATCGGCGAGGACGGCCTGCGCGGCGGCGCGGCCGCTGCTCATGGCCTGGGAGATGCCTTCGCCCTGTAGTGGGTTCACGAGTCCCGCGGCATCGCCGGTGAGGAGCACTCGCCCGTGCGCCGGATTCGTTCCGACCATGCCGAGCTTGAGCCAGCCGCCGAGCGTCGGTGCCGGTGCTGCGCTCGCGAGCAGGCCGTGATCGCGGAGCGTGCGCGCGAACGCCGGCAGCTCGCGCGCCGCAGTCGCTGCCCCGGCGCGGCTCGACAGGGTCCCGAGGCCCAGCCCGACATTGCCGCAGCCGTCGGGCCCGGGGAACAGCCAGCCGTACCCGGGAAACGCCCGCCAGGGGGCGTGCTCCCACAGGACGATGTACGGAACGTCGACGGGTTCTTCGACATACCCGCGCACAGCGAAACCCCACAGCACCCGGCTGGGGTCGACGAGGTCGGCGGCGGTCGCGACCCGGCTCGATGCGCCGTCGGCTCCGATGACGATGTCGGCACGAACCTCGGTTCCGCTCGCGAGCGCGAAGCCCTCGAGCCCTCCGTCGCCCCAGAGGGGATCGGCGGCACGGTCGATGAACGCTTCGGCGCCCGCATCGACCGCGGCCTTGCGCAGCGCGGCGTCGAAGTCGACGCGGCGCAGTGCGAAACCGTGTCCGGGATACGTGCGGCCGGGGTAGCAAGGGAGTCGGACCCGACGTGAGGTCGGGCCGACGACGATCATGTCGTCGACCTTCAGTGCCCCGGGAATGGTGATGCCGAGGTCGCTGAGTAGCTGGACGCCTCGCGGACCGACGAGGTCGCCGCACGCCTTGTCGCGTGGGAACTTGGCCTTGTCGACGAGCGCGACCCGAGCGCCGTCTCGGGCCAGCACCGTCGCCGCGATGCTGCCCGCCGGCCCGGATCCGACGACGAGCGCATCGAAGTGCCCAGCGTTCATCGGCCTCCTCGACGGACAAGACATTAGGGTTTGATTGCACCCTGGGCGAGAGGCGCAGCCCATGCAACTCCGCGCACCCACGGATCCCAACCGCTTTGCACGGGGCCTCTTCGACGGCCTCCCGAACCGCTACGACCTGCTGGCGGAGGTGCTGTCGCTCGGGCAGAACCGTCGGTGGCGGCAAGCGATGGTCGACCGGATCGCGCCGGCGGCACCGACCCGCCTGCTCGACGTCGCGACAGGTACCGCTGGAGTCGCGCTCCGGCTCACCGAGCAGACCGACGCATTCGTCACCGGCGTCGACCTCACCGAAGCCATGTTGCGCCGAGGCCAGGCCAACGTCGCCGCGAGCAGCGCAACCGATCGCGTGGAGCTGCTCGCCGGACGCGCCGAAGAGCTCCCGTTCCCCGATGCGTCGTTCGACGCCGTCACGTTCACCTATCTCTTGCGCTACGTCGCCGACCCGGCCGCGACGCTCCGGGAGCTCACCCGAGTCCTCAAGCCGGAGTCGCCAATGGCCAGCCTCGACTTCTTGGTGCCACGACACTCGCTCTGGCGGTGGTCGTGGTGGCTGTACACGCGGCTGGTGCTCCCCGTTGCCGGCAGCGTCGGCGGGCGAGACTGGATCGCGGTCGGGCGCTTCCTCGGCCCGAACATCTCCGCGCACTACCGGCGGTACCCGCTGGGATGGACGGTCCAGGCGTGGCGGGATGCCGGCATGACCGATGTCGGAGTCCGCGAGATGAGCCTGGGTGGGGGGCTGGTGATGTGGGGGACGAAGTCCCGTGCCTGACTCCGAACGCCGGCCCGCGTACTACAGCGCCCGGCCTGGTGGCTGGCGAGACTGGTGGTCGATCCTGCACCCGCCGTACACGGCATGGCATCTGTCGTACGTGGTCATTGGAGCGTCGCTCGCACCCCACCTCGATAGCGTCCGGCTGCTCGCGACGGTCCTGGCATTCTTCGCCGCGGTCGGCATCGCCGCCCACGCGCTCGACGAGCGCCACGGCCACCCGCTCCGGACCCACATCTCTGACGTGACGCTCCTTGCGGCCGGCGCCGCCGGATTGGCCGCGGCCGTCGCGTTGGGCGTCGCCGGTGTGTCACGGGTTGGATGGATACTCCTTCCATTCATCATCGTCGGACCGATCCTCGTCGTCGCCTACAACCTCGAGCTCTTCGGCGGACGCGTGCACACCGACGTCGGCTTCGCCGCCGCGTGGGGGGCGTTCCCGCTGCTGACCGGCTATGTCGCACAAGCCGGACGCCTCGGGATCGCCGCAGTCATCGGGGCAATTGGCTCCTTCGCGCTCTCGTATACGCAGCGCACCCTGAGCACGCCGGCGCGACTCATCCGGCGCCACGTCACCCGCGTTGACGGCGCACTCAGCCTCGACGACGGGACGCTCCGACAACTCGACGAGGGCACACTGCTCGCGCCCCTCGAGGTTGCTCTGCGTTGGCTCTCGCGGGCCACGGTCGCCCTCGCGATAGCGCTGGCAACAGCCCGCCTGACCTGAGCAATGCAACGATGACCCGCGCG
>JBKOZX010000055.1:0-3546 GCA_046726115.1 Actinomycetota bacterium
TTCCGGTCGAGCGCGGCGCCGACGCGGCGACCGTCGCTGAAGATCAGCCCGGCGGGCCCGTCCCAGGGATCGGTCAGGCACGCGTGATAGCGGAAGAAGCCGCGGACGCCGCGCGGAAGGTCACGCTGGCCCTCCCACGCCTCGGGCACGAGCATGGCGACGGCGTGGCGGATGTCGCGCCCGCCGCGCAGAAGGAGCTCGACCGCGGAGTCGAGCTTGCCCGAGTCGGAGTCCTCGGGATCGAGCACGGGCCTGAACAGCTCCTCGGGCCCGAGCCCCGCTTGCTCCGTCCCGAGCTCCCCACGGGCGATCATGCGCAGCTCGTTGCCGCGCACGGTGTTGATCTCGCCGTTGTGGCAGAGATGGCGGAACGGCTGCGCGCGCTCCCACGCCGGGGTGGTGTTGGTCGAGAACCGGCTGTGGAAGATCGTGAGCGGCGCCACGAACTCGTCGTCGGCGAGGTCCGGGTAGAAGGCAGCGAGCCGATCGCTCAGGACGAGCGCCTTGTACGTGACCGTGACGAACGAGAAGCTGGCGAAGTAGTGACGGACGCGCGCCTCGCGACACGTCGCCTCGGCCCGCCGCCGCGCCCGGTATGCGCGTCGCTCGGCCTCGACGCCGTCGACGCCCTCGGGCCGCAGCAGGATCGCATGCCAGAAGGATGGCTGGTCGACGCGAGCCGCGGCGCCGAGGTGCGACTCGTCGATCGGCACAGGACGCCACCCGGCGACCTCGATCCCCTCGGCGGCGCACGCGTCGGCCACGGCCGCCTGCGCCACGCGTACGGCGTCATCGTCGGACAGCGCGAGGAACGCGGAGGCGACACCGAGACGGTCGGCGTCGAGATCGCGCTCGAGCTCCTGGCCCCCGACCCGGGCGAAGTAACGATGCGGGATCGGGACCAGAATCCCGGCTCCGTCGCCCGAGATGCCGTCGGCGGCGATCGCCTGGCGGTGGCGAACGCACGCCAGCCCGGTCAGGGCGCGGTCGACGATCTCCCGGCTGGCGTTCCCGGACGCGTGCGCGACAAAGCCGATGCCACAGGCATCGCGTTCGGCGCGTCGACGCGACGCGCGGTCGAAGTCGGGCAACCGAGGTCTCCTCGCTCCCGGGAGGGCTTGATGTTGGAAGATCCGGCAGGAGCGACGGCGCTGTCGCGGAAATCTCAGAATAGCTGAACCAGTTCGGGGTCC
This sequence comes from Actinomycetota bacterium, assembly GCA_046726115.1. Classification (GTDB taxonomy): domain Bacteria; phylum Actinomycetota; class Acidimicrobiia; order IMCC26256; family JACDBD01; genus JALZAA01. Next base: position 1,194 of record JBKOZX010000055.1, read on the forward strand.
CGCCCAATTCCGGCGTGGGAGCATGCCGGCGTGCCCGACGCCACCGGTGGCCGGACTCCCCCCCTCGTCGCGGTGCTCGGCGGCGGGCAGCTCGGCCGCATGCTCGCGCTCGCGGGGATCCCGCTCGGCCTCCGCTTCCGGTTCCTCGACCCCAACACGGACGCCGCCGCGGGTGCCCTCGGGTCGCTCGTGGTCGGCGAGCTCGGCGACGAAGCGGCGCTGGCTCGGGTGAGCGAAGACGCGGCCGTCGTCACGTACGAGTGGGAGGGCGTGCCGGCGACGGGCGCACGCTTCGTCGAGGCGGCGCGACCGGTCCTCCCGCCCCCGACCGCGCTCGACGTCGCGCAGGACCGCCTCCGCGAAAAGGAGTTGTGCCGCCGCGTGGGGATCGCGACGCCCGCGTTCGCGGCGGTCGACGACCGCGCCGACCTCGAGCGAGCCGTGCAGCAGCTCGGCCTCCCCGCCGTCCTCAAGACACGCCGCGGTGGCTATGACGGCAAGGGCCAGGTCGTGTTGCGCGAGCCGGGCGACGTCGAGCGTGCGCTGACGAAGCTGGGTGCCGACCCGTTGATCCTCGAGGCCCACATCCCGTTCGACCGCGAGCTGTCGGTCCTCGCGGTGCGCGGCCGCGACGGCGCGACCTCGTGCTGGCCTCTCGTCGAGAACCGTCACGCCGACGGCATCCTCCGGATGAGCGTGGCGCCCGCACCCACCCTGCCCGGGAAGCTCCAGGACGCCGGCGAGCAGATCGTCGGGAAGCTCCTCGACGAGCTCGCGTACACCGGGGTGCTCGCGGTCGAGCTGTTCGACGTTCGGGGCGAGCTCCTCGTCAACGAGCTGGCGCCGCGCGTGCACAACTCCGGTCACTGGACCATCGAAGGCGCGGTGACAAGCCAGTTCGAGAACCACTTGCGCGCGATCCTCGGCTGGCCGCTCGGATCGACGGCGGCGGTCGGATGCAGCGCGATGGTCAACTGCATCGGCGCGCTCCCCGACCCCGACACAGTGCTCGCGATCTCGGGCGCGCACTTCCACGACTACGGCAAGGCGCCGCGGCCGGGTCGCAAGGTCGGTCACGTCACGCTCACAGCGAATGACCGGGATGACCTCCGCGCCCGGCTGTCGCTGCTGGCCGGGCTGCCCGGCATGGGCATGCCCGCGTGACACCCGATCAGATGTCGCCGTACGTCCGGTTCACCCGCGAAGAATGGGCGCGGCTGCGGGCGGCCACACCGCTCACCCTGAACGAGGGCGACCTCGACGATCTCCGCGGCATCAACGAGCGAATCTCACTCGACGAAGTGGCAGACATCTACCTCCCGCTGTCGCGGCTACTGAATCTGTACGTCGCCGCAAGCCAGAACCTGCATCGCGTCACCGACACCTTCCTCGGCAGTCCTGCGGCCAAGGTTCCGTACGTCATCGCGATCGCCGGCAGCGTGGCCGTCGGCAAGAGCACGACGGCCCGCATCCTGCAGGCGCTGCTCGCCCGATGGCCCGATCATCCACAGGTCGACCTCGTGACGACCGACGGCTTCCTGTTCCCCAACCGTGTGCTCGAAGAGCGCGCCATCATGGACCGCAAGGGGTTTCCCGAGAGCTACGACCTCCGGCGGCTCGTGAGCTTCCTGGTCGACGTGAAGTCGGGGCGGGCCGAGGTGAGCGCACCCGTGTACTCGCACCTCACGTACGACATCGTGGCGGGCGAGGAGCAGGTCGTCCGCCAGCCCGACATCGTGATCCTCGAAGGGTTGACCGTGCTGCAGACCGGGGACGGGCGGACCGGCCGCCCACCGCAGCTGTTCGTGTCGGACTTCTTCGACTTCTCTATCTATGTGGACGCCGTCGAGTCCGACATCAAGCAGTGGTACCTCGACCGGTTCCTCACGCTGCGTGAGACGGCGTTCGCCGACGAGCGGTCGTTCTTCCATCACTTCGCCGCGTTGTCCGAGGACGAGGCGACCCGGGTCGCCCGCGAGATCTGGCGGACGATCAACGGCCGCAACCTGCACGAGAACATCCTCCCGACCCGCGAGCGCGCCCAGCTGATCCTGGAGAAGGCGCCCGATCACTCGGTGCGGACGGTGCGACTGCGGAAGCTCTGAGCTCAGCCCGTCAGGCGAGGGGCGTCGACAATCGGTACCGGCGCGGCGTATGACGCCGGCACCGGCACGCCCACAGCAACCAGCAGCAACGTCAGCTTCGGGCCAGCGCGGTACCAGCCACCCGGAGGGGTGCCTTCGCCCACCTTTTGCGACTGCGGCGTGTAAGTGACCGCGCCCCCATCGGCGAAGGGGTACAGCTCCTGACGAATGGGCGCGGTCTTGTCCTGCGCGTCAAGCCAGTCTTAGGT
>JBKOZX010000056.1:0-6496 GCA_046726115.1 Actinomycetota bacterium
GGCGGCGACGGCATCGGGATCTACGCGATCTCTGGCGGCACCGGCGCGCACATGGCCGACCTGATCGCCGCCGCCGGGCTACGTATCCCGTCGCTCACCACGGAGACGCAGTGCGCGCTGCACGACGGCTTGATCCCGGAGTACTTGCGGGTGTCGAACCCCGTCGACTGTGGTGGTCCGCCCGTTGCCGACGCCCGCGGCCGCAAGATCCTCGATCTCGTCCTCGCCGATCCGCGTGTCGACGTGCTGCTCGTCCCCATCACCGGCGCGGTGGAGATGTTCAGCGAGCCGTTCACCCGCGACCTCGTCGACGTCGCGAGGACGACCGACAAGCCGATCTTCGTCATCTGGGGCGCGCCCGCCGGCACGGACGACACCTACTACTTCCGCCTGCTCGACGGCGGGCTCCCCGTGTTCCGGACCTTCGCGAACTGCGTCAAGGCTGTGAAGGCCTACATCGACTACTGGGACTTCGCCGCGCGCTACCGGTCGCCGTTCGCCGACGCTCCGACCGAGCCCCTGCCCGCGGCGGCGAAGGCTCGCCGGATCCTCGCCACCGCCGCGCCCGGCGCCGCGCTCTCGGAGCACGCGTCGAAGCAGGTCCTCAAGGCGTACGGCGTCCGCCCGAGTCGCGACCTCCTCTGCGAGAGCGCCGCCCAGGCGGTGCAAGCGGCGAAGTCGATCGGCTACCCGGTCGTGATGAAGGTGTCGTCGCCGGCGCTGACGCACAAGAGCGACCTCGGTCTCGTGCGGGTGGGCGTCGGCTCGGCGCGCGAGGTCCGCAGCGTGTACGACGAGCTCATGGGGCGCGCCCGGCGCGCGGGTGGGAAGAAGGCACCCGTCGACGGTGTGCTCGTGTGCGAGACGGTGACCGGCGGTGTCGAGACCGTGGTCGGCGTCTCGCACGACCCCTTGTTCGGACCCGTCGTGATGGTCGGTCTGGGCGGCGTGTTCGTCGAGGTGCTGCGGGACGTCACGTTCCGGGTCCCGCCGTTCAGCCGCGACGAGGCCGAGCGCATGGTGCGGGAGCTGCGGGGCTTCCCGCTGCTCGAAGGCGTACGCGGCCGGAAGCCGGCCGATGTGGGCGCGCTCGTCGATGTCATCATGAACGTGCAGCGGCTCGCGATGGATCTCGCCGGCGACGTCGGCGAGCTCGACATCAACCCGTTGATCGTGCGGCCGCGCGGCGCGGTCGCCCTCGATGCCCTGGTGGTGCGCAGATGAACGAGACGATCGAGGACGTCCAGCGTCGACTGGAGGACGGCGTGCTCTGGATCATGCTGAACCGCCCCGACGCCGGCAACGCGATGACCGTCGCCATGCGCAACGAGATCGTCGACTGGCTCGGCGACGCGTCCGGCGACGCGGCGATCCGGGCGGTCGTCCTCACCGGCCGGGGCGAGAAGGGATTCTGCACCGGCGCCGACATCCGGTCGGGCCGCACGCCCCTCCCCCCGAAGCCGCCGGGGGCGCCCGAGCGCATCATCGGCGACGGCGCCCGCATCATCCGCAACGGCTGGCAGCGGCTGATCGCGTCGATCCAGGACTGCGAGAAGCCGGTCATCGCCGGCGTCAACGCAACGGCGGCGGGGGGCGGTATGCACCTCGCGCTCGCCTGCGACCTGGTGATCATGGCCGAGGAGGCACGCTTCATCTCGGTGTTCATCCGCCGTGGCATCGCCCCCGACGCCGGTGGTGCGTACCTGCTCACGCGCCTGGTCGGCCCGCAAAAGGCGAAGGAGCTGTTCTTCTTCGGCGACGACATCCCCGCCGCCGAAGCCGAGCACATCGGCATCGTGAACAAGGTCGTTCCCCGCGCGGAACTCGACACGACGCTCGGCGAGTGGGCGGGACGGCTCGCCAAGGCGCCGACGAGGGCGATCGGGTTCACGAAGTGGCTCACGAACCGGTCGCTCGAGACCGACCGCGCCGGGTCGTTCTGGGACGAGGCCTACGCGCAGGAGCTCGTGTCCTCGACCGAGGACGCGAGCGAGGGCATGGCGAGCTTCGTCGAGCGCCGTCCGCCCGAGTTCAAGGGCTGGTGACGGCCGTGCGGACGAGTCCCGCCGAGGGAGCCGGGTAATGGCCGGGCCGCTCGCCGACCGGACTGCCATCGTCGGCATCGGGCAGACGTCGTTCGCCAAGGGCCTACCGGACTCCGAGCTCTCGCTCGCGTGCCAGGCGATCTCGGCCGCGCTCGACGACGCCGCCGTGCAGCCCGCCGAGGTCGACGGGCTCGCGATGTTCTCGATGGAGGAGGGCCGCGAGGTCGACGTTGCCCGCAACGTCGGCCTCGGTGACATCACGTTCTTCTCCGAGGTCGGCTACGGCGGCGGCGCGGGCTGCGGCGTCGTGGGCCACGCGGCGATGGCGGTCGCAACCGGCCAGTGCAACGTGGCCGTGGCGTGGCGGGCCCGCAAGCGCGCCGCCAAAGGCAGCCGCCCGTGGGCGCAGGTGAGCAGGCGGATCAGCGGCCACTGGCAATGGAGCCGTCCGTTCGGCGTCATCCGCCCCGTTGACGAGATCGCGATGCTCACGCGCCGCTACATGCACGAGTTCGGTGCGACCCGCGAGCACCTCGCGAACGTCGCAGTGGCGTTCCGCAAGCACGCCAACCGCAACCCGGCGGCGACGATGCACGACAAGCCGCTCTCCCGAGAGCAGTACATGGATGCCCGGTGGATCTCCGAACCGCTGTGCCTGTTCGACAACTGCCTGGAGACTGACGGCGCGCTCGCGGTGGTGATCGTCTCGGCCGACCGCGCCAAGGATCTTCCGCAGCCGCCCGCATACGTCCATTCGTTCGCGCAGAGCATCCCTCAGCAGCACCAGGTGATGACGAATTACTTCAACGACGACCCGCTGATCGGCCCGTCGTACGCGTGCGCCGCCCGCCTGTGGGCCCAGGCCGACGTCACGCCGCAGGACGTGCCTGTCGCGCAGATCTACGACGCGTTCAGCCCGCTCATCCCGCTCTCGCTCGAGGGCTACGGGTTCTGCGAGCGGGGCGAAGGCGCGGCGTTCACCGACGACGGCGCGCTCGAATGGCCCGACGGCCGGCTGCCGACGAACACATCAGGTGGCGGCATGTCGGAGGCGTACGTGCACGGCTTCAACCTCGTGCTCGAGGGCGTGCGCCAGATGCGCGGCGCGTCGACGAGCCAGGTCGACGGGGCGGAAACGTGTCTGGTCACGAGCGGCGAGGGCGTGCCCACAAGCGCGCTCTTGCTCCGGAGGTAGACGCGGTGGAGGCCGAGTTCCTGCTCCCCGACGTCGAGGACCCCGACGCCGCCGAGTTCTGGGCCGGCTGCGCGCGGGGTGAGCTCCTCGTGCAGACGTGCAAGAGCTGCGGGTTCCGACGGATGCCGCCGCGGCCGATGTGCCCGCGGTGCCGCTCCCTCGAGTTCCGCTGGGACCCGACCTCGGGACGAGGGACGATCTGGTCGTTCATCGTGCCGCACCCGCCGCTCCTACCCGCGTACCAGGAGCTCGCGCCCTACAACGCGATCGTCGTTGCCCTCGAAGAGGACACGACGCTGCGTTTTGTCGGCAACCTCGTCACCGGCTCCGACGGGTCGATCAACGAGATCGACCCGATCACGATCCAGATCGGCGAGCCCGTGCGTGTGGTCTTCCACCAGGTCGAGGACGTGACGCTGCCCCGCTGGGTGCGCGCTTAGTCGTCGAGGTTGAAGATGCGGACCGCGTTCCCGCCGATCATCCGGTCGCGCTCGTCGGCGGGGATGTTGCCCATCGTGTCCTCGATGACCTTGCGCGAGTACGGCCAGTCGTTGCCGTGGTGCGGGTAGTCGCTCGACCACATGATCGTGTCGACGCCCACGCGCTCACGCAGCTCGATACCCGACCGGTCCGTGATGAACGTCGCGCTGTTGTTGCGCCGCCAGTAGAACGACGGCGGCTCACCGATCGGGAGCTCGCCCCACGAGCGGTTGCGCCAGAACTTGTCGTCGAGCATCTCGATGAAGTGCGGCAGCCAACCGACGCCGATCTCGATCCACGACACGTGCAGCTCGGGGAACCGGTCGAACACGCCGGTGAAGATCATCTGTGAGATGTTCCCCGCCGACATCGAGAAGACGTGGCTGAGGCTGCCGACCGCCTTCGCCTTCGTCGCCTCGCCCTTGCCGCCGTACATCTTGTTGCCGGCCTTGGCGGCCGCCTGCCGCTGTCGCATGCGCTGGTCGCGGCTGATGATGTTGATGTGCACGGTGACGGGCATGCCCTCGTCGACGGCCGCGGCCCAGAACGGATCGTCGGCGGTCGACACGCTCTCGCCACCTGACGGCCAGTTCGAGATCACAACGCCGTTGGCGCCGCGCGCCTTCGCCTTGCGCAGCCCGTCGATGGCGGAGTCGATCCCGAGTGACGGGACCTGGGCCATGCCGATGAGACGCGTCGGGTCGGGCGCGCAGAACTCCTCGAACAGGAAGTTGTTGTACGCCTCCACGCCGGCGAGCACGAAGTCGGGGTCCTCGTCGCCGAGGAAATGGCTCATCGTGCGCTGGGGCGGGAACAGCACCTCGGCGTCGACGCCGTCGATGTCCATGTCCTCGATGCGGGCCGCGCCGTTGTAACAACCGCGGCGCGCTTCGTCGTACGTGACGCCCAGCCACCGGAACTGGTCGAACGGCATCCCGGGCGTCGAGACGAGCCCGATCGGATCGGGGTCTCCGCCCACGGCCGTGAGCCACGCGTCGCCGCCCTCGGCGTCCTTGACGAGCTTCGGCGCCTTCTCCTGGTACTTCTCGGGGAGCCAGTTCTGCCAGATGTCGGGCGGCTCGAGGATGTGGCAGTCGGCGTCGACGATGCGGTACTTGGTCATGCCGGGGTTCCTCCCGTGCGGGCTCGGCTCGGGACGATCGCGGTCACAGTAGTCTGACACGAACGTCAGGTCGACGGCCGGGTCGGACGGCGGAGCTCCGAGCGGCACGAGAGGGACGATGACCGAAGCACTCCTGGCCGGGACCCGCGTCATCGATCTCGCCGGCGAGCCGGCGGCGATGGCGGGACGGATCCTGAGCGACCTGGGTGCCGACGTGGTGCTCGTGGAGCCGCCCGGCGGTCATCCGCTGCGCGCGCTTCCCCACCGGTTCCTCGCCTGGAGCGCGGGAAAGGCCAGCGTCGTCGTCGACGGGCCCGACGATCCGCGCCTCGGCGAGCTGCTCGCCACCGCCGACGCCGTCATCGACACGCCCGGGTTCCCCGGCGCGTTCGAGCTCGACCCCGCGTCGGCGCCGAACGGCGTCTGGGCGAGCGTCACGCCGTTCGGCCGCGCCGGCCCGCGCTCGGGGTGGCGGGCGTCCGACCTCGGCGTGATGGCGGCAAGCGGGAACATGTACGCCACCGGCGATCCCGACCGGCCGCCCGTGCGATGCAGCGAGCCGTCCGGCTACGCGCACGTCGGGGCCGAGACCGCGTTCGCGGTGCTCGCGGCGCTGGCCTCCGGGACCCCGCTGCGCGTCGACGTCTCGATGCAGGAAGTCGTCTTCGTCGCCAACTTGGTGGGGCTGGCGTCATTCCCGAAGACCGGGCACCGCGGCGCGCGACGCGGCGCCAACATCGGCCGCACGCGCGAGATCTGGCCGTGCAGGGACGGGTGGGTGTCGTTCGGCCTACGGGGCGGGAAGGCGCGCGTCCCGAGCCTGCAGACCCTCACCCAGCTCGTGGTCGACGACGGCCTCGACGCCGGCGCACTCACGGACCGCGACTGGAGCGACTTCTCGCACACGACGACACCGGACGACGAGCTCAAAGCCATCGAGCAGCCCGTCGCCGACTACTTCGCCCGCCACACGATGCAAGAGCTCTACGAGATCGCGTGCGAAACGAATCTCATGCTCGCGCCGTGCAACTCGCCCCGTGAGATCTACGCCAGCGCCCAGCTCGCGGCGCGTGAGTTCTTCGGACCCGTCGGCGACGTGGCCCGGTTCCCCCGCTCGTTCGTCATCGTCTCGAGCCGCGACGGCGAGGCGGCGCCGGCGCGCCCGTCCGGCCCCGCCCCGGCCCTCGGGTCCGCGTCCCTCGCAACGTTGGGTCGGAAACCGGTACCAAAGACGGGTTTTGTGTCCCAACGCGCCGGACGTGCGGCGTGGGATGGCACGAAGATCCTCGAGTTCGGATCGGGGGCAGCGGGGCCGATCGCCACGCGCTACTTCGTCGAGCACGGCGCGACCGTGCTGCGCGTCGAGTCGCGCAGCCGGCCCGACTTCCTCCGCGTCTATGCCCTCGGGCCCGACAACCCCCACGGCCTCGAGGGCGCTCCGATGTTCGACGGCCTCAACGTCGGCAAGCGCAGTGTGACGCTCAACCTCAAGCACGGCGACGGCATCGCCGTCGCGAAGCGGCTCGTCGCCGAATGGGCGGACGCCGTCGTGGAGAACTTCGCGCCCCGCGCGATGCGCGGATTCGGCCTCGACTACGAGACGCTCGCCGTGCTCAAGCCCGACCTGGTGATGATGAGCTCGTGCCTCCAGGG
>JBKOZX010000057.1:0-4042 GCA_046726115.1 Actinomycetota bacterium
GGATCCGCGTCCGCTGTGGCACGGGCGCTTCGAGGAGGATCCCGCCGAGGAGTTGCTCGCGTTCACGAGCAGCATCGACTTCGACCGCCGCCTGGCCGCCGACGACATCGCGGGCTCACGCGCCCACGTCGCGATGCTGGCCAAGGTCGGGCTGCTCACAGGACACGAGGCTGGCGCCGTCACGGCCGCCCTCGACCGTGTCGAGCAGGAGCTCGCCGGCGGGGAATTCGCATTCGCGCCCACGGACGAGGACATCCACACTGCCATCGAGCGGCGCGTGACGGATCTCGCCGGACCAGCCGGCGCCAAGCTGCACACCGGGCGCAGTCGCAACGACCAGGTCGCGCTCGACCTCCGCCTCTACCTGCGGCGCGAGGGTCAGGCCGTCATCGCCGCCATCCACGAGCTGCAGGACGTGCTCGTAAGGCGGGCAGGGGAGGCCGGCGACACCTATCTCCCGGGCTACACGCACCTCCAGCGCGCGCAACCCGTGTTGCTGGCCCACCATCTCCTCGCGCACTTCTGGGCCCTCACCCGCGACGTCGATCGGTGGCGCGACGCGCTCGAACGGGCGGACGTGTCGCCGCTCGGCGCCGGCGCGCTCGCCGGCTCGAGCCTGCCCCTCGACCCGGACGCGGTCGCGAGCGATCTCGGCTTCTCCCGCCGGTTCGACAACTCGCTCGACGCAGTCTCGGACCGCGACTTCGTGGCCGAGGCGTTGTTCGTCGCCGCGCTCACGCAGGTCCACCTCTCGCGCTTGGGCGAGGAGATCGTGCTGTGGGCGAGTGAGGAGTTCGGGTTCGTCCGGCTCGCCGACGCGTACAGCACCGGGTCGTCGATGCTGCCGCAGAAGAAGAACCCCGACATCGCCGAGCTGGCCCGGGGCGGCGCCGGACGGGTGATCGGTGACCTCACGGGGCTGCTCGCCACCCTGAAGGGCCTGCCGCTCGCGTACAACCGAGACCTCCAAGGCGACAAGGAGCCGCTGTTCGACGCCCTCGCCACCTGCGTCGGCGCTCTCGGAGCTATGGCCGGGCTCGTCGCCACGGCGGAGTTCGTCCCCGAGCGGATGCAGGCCGCGGCCGACGGCGCGTCGTCGGCGGCGACGGATCTCGCGGAGCTGCTCGTGCAGAAGGGCGTGCCGTTCCGCGACGCCCACGAAGCTGTCGGCTCGCTCGTACGGGACGCGGCCGCGCGTGGCCTTGCCCTCGAGGAGCTCGTGATGACCGACCCGCGGCTCGGCACCGACGCCCTCGCCGTGCTCGAGCCTGGCGAGTCGGTTCGCCGCCGCACCACGCCGGGCGGGGCGGGCCCCGGCCCCGTACGTGACCAGCTCGCAGCAGCGCGCGCACGACTCGCCGCCCAGCGCACCTGGCTCGAAGAGGCGTGACGAGGGCGAAGCGGGGACGCACGCTCCCGCGCTCGTTCTACGCGCGTGACTCGCGTCAGCTTGCGCCCGACCTGCTCAACAAGCTCCTCGTCTCCGACGATCCGGAGCTCGGTCGGGTGGCGGTCCGGCTCGTCGAAGTCGAGGCGTACGCGGGCGATGAGGACCCGGGGAGCCACGGGTACCGGGGCGAGACGCCCCGCAACCGAGTGATGTTCGGCCCGCCCGGCTACCTGTACGTGTACTTCACGTACGGCATGCACTGGTGCTCCAACGTCGTGTGCGGCGAGACGGGATGGGCGAGCGCGGTGCTGCTGCGGGGCGGCGCGCCGGTCGAGGGCGTCGACGTCATGCGCGACCGGCGTCACGCGGCTCGGCGCGACCGAGATCTCGCTTCGGGGCCGGCGCGGTTGACGCAGGCGCTGGCCATCACCGGTGCACAGAACGGTACGGATCTCGTGCGCGGCGCGGTCCGCGTCCTGGACGACGGAGTCGCGCCCCCGCGCCGTCCCGGACGGTCCACCCGCGTCGGCCTCAACGCCGGTCGGGGAGACGAGCACCGCTGGCGCTGGTTCGTGCGGGACGAGCCGAATGTGAGCCCCGGTCGCCCGTCGGGCGGGCGGTAGCGTTCGAGCCCATGGCCGGTGCCGACATTGCCGAGCAGCTGCGCGTCCTGCGCGCGGGCACGGTCGACTGCATCAGCGAGGAGGAACTGCGCGAGAAGCTCAGCGCCAGAGATCCCCTCCGGATCAAGCTGGGGATCGACCCCACTGCGTCCGACATCCATCTCGGGTTCGCAGTCGTGCTGCGGAAGCTCCGCCAGTTCCAGGACCTCGGCCACGTCGCCGTCCTGATCATCGGCGACTTCACCGCGCAAGTCGGCGACCCGAGCGGCAGATCCGCCGCCCGACCGCCGCTCGCGCCCGAGGTGATCGACGGCTACGCCGCCGACTACCTCGAGCAGGTGCGCAAGATCCTCGACGTTGCTAAGGAGCGAATCGAAGTCCATCGCAACTCGACGTGGCTGCGCTCGCTCGACATGGAGCAGGTGCTGCGCTTGACCTCACAGGCGACGGTCGCCCGCATCCTCGAGCGGAACGATTTCGCCGCGCGCTACGCGGCCGGAGACCCGATCACGCTCATGGAGCTGCTGTACCCGCTGTTGCAGGGACTCGACTCGGTGGTGGTCCGCGCCGACGTCGAGCTCGGAGGCACCGACCAGCTGTTCAACATCCTCATGGGTCGTCATCTCCAGGAACGCGAGGGCCAGGCCCCGCAGGTCGTGCTCACCACGCCGCTGTTGGAGGGGCTCGACGGCCGCGAGAAGATGTCGAAGTCACTGGGCAACTACGTGGGGATCACGGAGCCGCCCGGCGAGCAGTTCGGCAAGCTCATGCGGCTCCCGGACGGGCTCATGGGCCGGTACTTCGAGCTCACCACGGGCTGGCCCCCGGACCGTGTCGCCGAGGTGCTCTCGGAGCTCGAGCACGCCGAGGCCGGCGAGCGCGTCCGGCTGAAGCGCTTGCTGGCCCGGACGGTCGTCGACCTGTACCACGGAACGGGGAGCGGCGCCCGGGCCGAGGCCGAGTTCGACCGCGTGTTCAAGGACCACGCGGCGCCCAGCGACGTCCAGGAATTCGTGATCCCGGTGACCGAGCTGCGGGACGGCCGCATCGAGGTGGCGCGCCTGCTGGCCCTGGCGGGGGTCGTCGCCTCGAACCGAGAGGGCCGGCGCAAGATCCAGGAGGGTGGCGTGTACCTGGACGACGAGCGGGTCACGGAGGTGGGGCTTGAGGTGACCCCGGCCGAGGTCGACGGGCGCCTCCTGCACCTGGGCCGGCGGTCCTGGGTGAGGCTCCGGGCGGCCTGAGCGGACCGGAGTCGAGGGAGGAACCTTCCCGGGGGCGGGAGCCGTTTGACGGTAAAGGGTTTCGCCCATAGGATGATGGGTCCGCTCGCCGGAGCCGGCAGTTCCGGCTCGAGCGGGTTGACACGGACGCTCGTTTGCCGCACCAGACCTCGCGGCCAGCGGAGTGGGTGTCCGCCTGACGATCGTGGCCGGCTCCTGGTCGGCCTCCCGTCGGGCCGTGGCTCCTTGAAAACGGAACAGTGATGCCAAAAGCCAGTGCGGCGTCCACGGCCGGGTCTTCGGACGCGGGCGGGGACGCCACCTAGCAATTCCAATAGCAAATCCAAGTTGTCGGACAGCCAGTGGCCGTCCGGCGACTCATCCAGGATCTGTGGCCCTCGCCCGTGGGCAATGCCTTCGGGCACGGTCGAGATCTCGATGGAGAGTTTGATCCTGGCTCAGGACGAACGCTGGCGGCGCGCTTCACACATGCAAGTCGAACGTGAAGCCCGGGCTTGCCCGGGTGGAAAGTGGCGAACGGGTGAGTAACACGTGAGGAACCTGCCCCGAAGACCGGGATAACACCGGGAAACCGGTGCTAATACCGGATGTCCTCGCCGGACCGCATGATCCGGCGAGGAAATGGTCAGCCGCTTCGGGATGGTCTCGCGGCCTATCAGCTTGTTGGTGGGGTAACGGCCCACCAAGGCGACGACGGGTAGCTGGTCTGAGAGGATGTCCAGCCACACTGGGACTGAGACACGGCCCAGACTCCTACGGGAGGCAGCAGTGGGGAATCTTGCGCA
>JBKOZX010000058.1:0-7000 GCA_046726115.1 Actinomycetota bacterium
CTCACGACCCTCATGGAGGACCACGACCACTGCGAGGGCCACTGCATCCTGCAGGAGGTCTGGGTGTGCGTGTCCGAGGAGATGCGCCTCCTCCTCGAGGGCTTCACGCTCGCGCAACTCGTCGAGCGGACACGCGTCGGCCACGCCGACGTGGCGGTCAAGCCCGCGAGCTGATCAGCCGCCGACCGAGTCGAGCATGGACCCGAGCTCGACCGGCAGCGGATCCTCGAACGCGAGTCGCTCCCCTGTCGTGGGGTGATCGAGCGCGAGCTCGTACGCGTGCAGGAACGGACGCCCGAGCGGGAGCGACGGGCGATCGCCGCGGTACGCGGCGTCGCCGACCACGGGATGCCCCACGGCGCTGAGATGCACGCGCAACTGGTGCGTCCGCCCCGTCTCGAGACGGCACTCGAGCAGGCTCACGGCGGGCGACTCGTACTCGCGGCGCACCTCGTACGCGGTCCGCGCCGCTCGGCCCTCGTCGCGAACGGCCATGCGGGTGCGGCGCGTCGGTGACCGGCCGATCGGCGCGTCGATGATGCCGCGCGGCGCTTCGAAACGACCCCAGACGAGAGCCAGGTAGCGCCGGTCGATCTCGTGACGGGCGAGCGCGCCGACCAGCGAGTCGTACGCGCGCCTCGAGCGGGCAACGAGCATCAACCCGCTCGTGTCGCGATCGAGCCGGTGCACGATTCCCGGCCGCGCCGGGTCCCCGACCCCCGACAACTCGGGGAACCGCTGCAGCAGCCCGTTCACCAGCGTGCCACCGGCATGCCCTGCGCCGGGATGCACGACGAGTCCCGCCGGCTTGCTCACGACGACGAGATCCTCGTCGGCGAAGCGCACGTCCACCGGAACCGGCTCCGGCCCGGGCGGCGCCGTGGGGGCCGGCTCCGACAGGAGCACGACGAGCGCGCCGACTTCGAGACGGTGGCTCTTCGCGACCGGTTGGCCGCCGACGAGCACGGCACCGTCGTCGATCATGCGGGCGACTTCCGCGCGGCTCCAGCCCGTGAGCAGCGCGAGCGCGCGGTCCACTCGCTCGCCGGCGAGCGCAGCCGGCACGGCCAGTTCGCTCACGTCACCCTCGGTCACGTCGCCTCGCTCACCCGGGTTTGCGGCGTTCGTCGCGGTCGCGCCAACCCCAGATGACGAGCAACACGGCGCCGATCGTGATCGCCGAGTCGGCGACATTGAAGGTCGGCGACGCGCTCACGTGAATGAAGTCCACGACTTCACCCCGCAGGAAGCCGGGTGAGCGAAAGACGCGGTCGGTCAAGTTCCCGAGTGCACCGCCGAGCACGAGCGACAACCCGACGATCATGATCGGATCCTTCGTGCGCTGGACGACGCGCACGAGGACGATCGCGACGGCGATGGCAAGCACGGCCAGCAGCGGCGTGAAGCCGATGAACAGACTGAACGCGCCGCCCGGATTGCGTGCCAGCCGGAGCTCGATCGTCTCCCCGACAATCGACCGAGGACCGTCGGCGAGGTTCGCGACGACCCACGCCTTCGTCAGCTGGTCGAGCGCGACGATCCCGACGACGAGGCCGACGACGAGTGGCAGCCGGTAGGACGTCCGGGTGTCGGCTCGCTCCGAATGCGCGTGCCCGCTAGCGCCGTCGTTCGGCACGAGCCTTGCAGTCGACGCACTCCTCGGCGTACGGGATCGCCTCGAGCCGCTCGACCGACAGCCGGCGCCCGGCCGGGACGCAGGCGCCGTACGTGCCCGCGTCCATCCGCTTCAGAGCCCGATCGATCGCGTCGACGATCTGGCGTGCCGACGCCGACAGCAGCAGGTCTCGCTCGCGCTCCACGTTGACCGTGTCGCCCTCGCCCGACTCCTCGTCGAACTGCGTGTCGCCCGGGTCGCGCTCCTGAGCGAGCTCCTCGGCCTCGGCCTGGAGCTCCTCCGCCTGGCGGAGCTGCTGGTCGCGCTCGTCGTGGAGCTTTTGCCGCAGGCGCTTCAACGTCCGGCTCGAGAGGTTCGGCTTCGCGGGCATGACCTCCCAACCCGAGAGCGGGCAGATCACCGAGCCGGGCTTCCGAGGCGGCACCTTCTTCACCGGCGGCAGCGTCGGTGCCGGTGCCGCCTTCGCCGGCGGCGCGGCCTTGGCCGGCGCCTTCTTCGCTGCGGGCCCCTTCTTCGGCGGCGGTCCCTTCTTCGCCGGCGTCTTGGCCGGCGTGGGGCCCTTGGCCGGCTTCTTCGCCACCGGCTTCTTGGCGGGGGGCCGCTTGGGGGTCTTCGCGTCGGACTTCTTGATCGCCTTCTTCCGCGCCGGCTTCTTCGGCGCGGGCTTCTTTGGCACCCTCTTCGCCGGCTTCTTGGCGGTGGACTTCTTGGCCGCGGACCGCTTCGCCGCCTTGCGGGCAGCCGCGGCCTTCTTGGATGCAGCTGTGTTTTGTGCTGCTGGCATGGAAACTCCCGGTCAGGGACGCAGGCCGGCGGAATCGGCCGCCGGCGCGGCCCGGGGAGAGCGCAGGATACTAGGCGTCGGAGCGAACGCCGACCAAGCTCCCGTTCATTCCGCGCCGCGGTGGCGCGGCTCGCCGACCCGCGAGTCGGCATCCGCGAGAGCCCGGCGCAGGCGGGCCTCGACGTCGTCGATCTCGACGCCCACGACGCGGAACCGCTTGAGCCGCGATCGCTCCCCGGACACGAGCTCGACGTCGCGCTCCTTCACGCCGAACGTCTCAGCAAGGAGCGCGGCGGCGGCGATATTCGCTCGCCCGTCCACGGGCGGCGGCGCGACCCGCAGCTTCAAGGACGTCCCGTGCCGGCCGACGATCGCGCTGCGTCCCGCGCCGGGCTGGACGTGCACCCGCAGAACCACCGCGTCGCGATCGAGGTCATACAAGTCGGAGGAGCGCGTCACGACGGTCCTTATACGGCGGGAACAGAAGGAGCGGCTTGTACTCTACGGCACATGGCGTTCGAGCCGGTGCCCTCCGCCCTCGACCTCGTCGGGCTCGAAGCGCGCGTTCTCGAACGCTGGCGCGCCCAGGATGCCTTCCGCGAGAGCCTCCGTCGCCGCGAGAACGCGCCCGAGTGGGTGTTCTACGAAGGCCCGCCGACTGCCAACGCACGGCCCGGCATTCACCACGTGTGGGCACGTGCGTTCAAGGACCTGTACCCCCGCTTCCACACGATGCGTGGCCGGTACGTCGCCCGCAAGGGTGGGTGGGACTGCCACGGTCTGCCCGTCGAGGTCGAGGTCGAGAAGGCGTTGGGGATCTCGAACAAGCACGAGATCATTGACTACGGGATCGAGGCTTTCAACCAGCGGTGCCGCGAGTCCGTGCAGCGCTACGTCGAGGACTGGTCTGCCCTCACCTCGCGGATCGGCATGTGGATCGACACCGCCGACGCGTACTGGACGCTGACGAACGAGTACATCGAGAGTGTCTGGTGGCTGTTCCGTCAGATGTGGGACCGCGGGCTCATCTACGAGGGTTTCAAGGTCGTGCCGTACTGCGGTCGGTGCGGCACCGCGTTGTCGAGCCACGAGCTCGGTCAGCCCGACGCATACCGCGACCTCACGGAGCCGTCGATCTACGTGCGGCTGCCTGTTGTCGACGCCGACTTCGATCTCGTCGTGTGGACGACCACGCCGTGGACGCTGGTCTCGAACGTCGCCGCCGCGGTCGGGCCCGACATCGAGTACGTGCGCGTGAAGGCGCCCGACGGCGGGCGCGATCTCGTCGTCGCCGCGTCTCGCGTCGCCGATGTGCTGGGCGAAGACGCCGAGGTGGTGGCGCCGGTGCCTGTCGACGAGCTCGTCGGCCTCCACTACGAGCGGCCGTTCGACTTCGTGCCCATCGATGCGGGCGCCAACCGCGTCGTGGTCGCCGACTTCGTCACCATCGACGAAGGGTCGGGCATCGTCCACCTCGCGCCCGCTTTCGGCGAGGTGGACCGCGAGGTGTCGGAGCAGGAGCAGCTGCCCGTCCTCAACCCGGTCGGGGCCGACGCCCGCTTCGACCGGTCCGTCCCCGAATTCGCGGGCCAGTTCGTGAAGGACGCCGATCCCGCGCTCATCGACATGCTGACGACCGCGGGCCGGATCGTGTCCGTCGTCGACTACACGCACGCGTACCCGCACTGCTGGCGATGCGGCACTCCGCTCATCTACTGGGCCAAGCCGACCTGGTTCGCCCGCACGTCGGAGCACAAGGACGCACTCCTCCGCGAGAACGAGAACATCGGCTGGCATCCCGAGTACATCAAGCACGGGCGCTTCGGCGACTGGCTCGAGAACAACGTGGACTGGGCGCTCTCCCGCGACCGGTTCTGGGGGACGCCGCTGCCCGTGTGGCGGTGCGACGAGTGCGGCGTCGACACGTGCGTCGGCTCCGTGGGCGAGCTCGGAGAGCTCGCCGGTCGCGATCTCACGCAGCTCGACTTGCACCGGCCCTACGTCGACGACGTCTCGATCTCGTGCCCGCACTGCTCGGGCCGCGCCCGCCGCGTCGATCCCGTCCTGGACGCGTGGTTCGACTCCGGATCGATGCCGTCCGCGCAGTTCCACTATCCGTTCGAGAACGACGTGCTGTTCGAGCGCCGCTTCCCTGCCGACTTCATCGCCGAGGCGATCGACCAGACACGGGGATGGTTCTACTCACTTCTCGCCGTCAACACGCTCGTCTTCGACCGAACGCCCTACCGCAACGTCGTGTGCCTCGCGCTCATCGTTGCCGGCGACGGGCAGAAGATGTCGAAGTCACGGGGAAACGTGATCGACCCGTGGTCGATCCTCGACACCCGCGGCGCCGACGCGCTGCGCTGGTACTTCTTCTCGTCGGGATCGCCGTGGACGACGCGCCGCGTGTCCGAGACCGGCATCGACGAATCGACGAATCGCTTCCTGCTCACGCTGTGGAACACGTACTCGTTCTTCGTCACGTACGCGCGCCTCGACGGGTGGTCGCCCGATCACGCTGCGCCTGCCGTGCACGTCCTCGACCGATGGATCCGCTCGCGTTTGCATCGGACTGTCGGCGAGGTGACCCACGCGCTCGAGGAGTACGACGCGTTCCGCGCCGCGCTGGCGCTGGACCGGTTCGTCGGCGACCTGTCGAACTGGTACGTGCGGCGATCACGCCCGCGCTTCTGGAAGGACTCCGACCCTGCCGCCCACGGGACGCTGTACGAGTGCCTGCTGACCGTGACAAAGCTGCTGGCGCCGTTCTGCCCGTTCACGACCGACGAGCTCCACCGCAACCTGAGCGGTCGTGACGAGTCGGTGCACCTCGCCGACTGGCCCGCGATCGACGCCGGGGCGGTCGACGACGTGCTCGAGGCGGAGATGACACGGGCCCGGCAGGTGGTCTCGCTCGGGCTCGCCGCCCGCAGCGACGCGCGCGTGAAGGTGCGCACGCCGCTCCGGCGGGCGCTGGTCCTCCTCCCCGACGGCGACGGCATCGGCGACGCGGTGATCGACGAGGTGCGCGATGCGTTGAACGTGCGCGAGGTCGAGCTGATCACCGACCTCGAAGGGCTCGTCGACTACGAGGTCGTACCGAACTTCCGCAAGCTCGGCCCGCGGGTCGGCAGCCGCATGCCGCAGGTCCAGGCGGCGCTCCGGGCCGCGGACGGCGCCGCGGTACGAGACGCGTTCGACACGTCGGGCCGCTTCCGGGTCGAGCTGGACGGCGGTGACACGGTCGATATCGGCCCTGACGAGGTCGAGGTCCGGGCGACGTCGCACGCGGAGCTCGCGCTCGCCCAGGAAGGCGCGCACGCCGTCGCGCTCGACACCACGCTCGACGACGAGCTTCGGGACGAAGGCCTGGCCCGGGAGCTCGCGCGCAAGCTCAACGACCTCCGGAAGGCGGCGGGGCTGGAGATCGCCGATCGCGTGCGCGTCACCCTGTGGGCCGACAGCGCGCTGCGGGAGGTGGCGCGACGGCACGAGGAGTGGATCGCCAGCGAGGTGCTCGCCGAAGCCTGGCGCGTCCTCGATGCGGAGCCTCCCGACGACGGCGTCGCGCGACTCGACGTCGACGGTGTCCCGGCCGCGGTACGACTGGAGAAGCTGGAGAAGATCGAGAAGGGCTGAGCGCCGGGCGGGACGTGCTAGCGACGCCGGCGGAACCGCCGCCGGGGTGGCTCGTGCTCCTCGTCGTACGCGACATCGTCAGACTCTTCGTCGCGGGGACCGAGCGGAGCGTCGTCCCGCACGGCCTCGCGCAGCGTCGCGAAGAACGCGTCGTCGTCGAGGACCTCGGGCTCCATCGGCTCGTCGGCCGGGACGAAGTCGGCGAGCCCCGGCGCGGGACCGACCTGGGGTGCCGGCACCGATTCGGACGAGGTCGGGTCGGACGGGCGCCAGTCTGACTCGGCGTCCGGGACTGGTGCGGGGTCGGGTGCCTCGGCCGGCGCCTTCGGGAACGGCTCGACCGATCCGATCTCCGCGGTCGGAAGCCCGGGCGTCCGGCCCGAGTTCGCGATCCCCTCGCGCGGCAGCGGCATGTCGACCTCGTGCAGCGTCGGGCGCTCCGTCGACTGCTGCCCGCTGAACTTGCCCAGCGAGTCGAGCTCGGACTCGATCGCCTTCCGAAGGCGGGTGCGGTACTCGGCCTCGTACTTCTCGAGCGCCTCGACGTCGGCGTTGAGGGCCTCGCGACGCGACGACAGATCGAGGATCTCGTTCTCGAGCCGCTGCCGCTCGTTCTCGGCGATGCGGCGCGCCGTGCCCTCCGCGTCGCTCACAAGCGTCCGCGCCTTGTTCTCCGACTCCTCGAGCAAAGTTCGCGCCCGCTGCTGCGCCTCGGCGATCGCCTCGTCGGCGGTCTTCTGCGCGAGCACGAGGGTGCGCTGCAGCATCTCCTCGGTCTCGCGACTCTTGCCGGCGCTCCCTTCGACGCTGGCGACGCGCTCGGTGAGCTGGCGCACGCGTTCCGTCAGTCCCTCGACCGTTGAGGCGGCCCGCTCGAGCAACTCGTCGACGTCGTCGCGGTGATAGCCGCGGAAGCCCTCGCGGATGTCGGTGTCCCG
>JBKOZX010000059.1:0-8241 GCA_046726115.1 Actinomycetota bacterium
GCCAGGCGAGCGGCGAGCGCGCGCGTGAGCGGGTAGATGGCGCGCTGGAGCGCGAGCATCTCCTCGCGCGAGGCGTGCATGAAGTCGACGTCTTCGGGGAGCGGCTTGCGGAGGGTACGCGCCATCGCCTCCACGCCCCGGTCGGCGACGAGACGGCGGCGGATCTCGGACTCGACGAGCTCCTTCAGCTCCTGCAGGCGAGCTTGGAACTCCTCCTGGGCCAGGCGGTCGTCCAGCTCGCCGTCGCCGATGTCGCCGCGTTCGCGAGCCTGGCCCATCAGGCGCGCCGTGAGCCCTTCGAAGTCGAGCTGCCGGAGCGTCCGGTACAGGTAGTACGTCCCGCCGACGGGCCGCCCCGGCTCCATGCCGGCGAAACGGTCCACCGCCATCCCGGCCAGCTGTCGCAGCTGCTCGCGGTCCATGTCCATGAGCGCTTGGAGGAGCATCTGCGCGAGCTCCTCCGGCGACACGTCGCCCATCGCCCCGCCGCCTTGCGCGCGCATGGCCTCCATCGACTCGAGGTCGAACGGCGTGCCGTCGTCGGCTTCCTCCCCGAGCCCCGACGCGTGGAGCGAGAAGTACACGTCGAACACCGTCTCGAACGCGCGCCAGTGATGGTGGTGCTTGACCAGCGTCGCTCCGAGCGCAGCCTTGAACGTGTCGCGGTCGGCGATGTCGACGTGCTCGACCGCGCGCATCGCGTCGAGGTTCTCGGTCATGGAGACCGGGAGCCCGGCGGCGCGCAGCTCGTGCACGAACCCCTGCAGCACGTCGAGCATCGACGACTGGGGCCCCAGCGGGCGATCCCCCTCCGCGTTCCTCGGGAGCGCGTCGGCGAGCCGGGCCGGGTTCAGCGGGGGCACGGTCAGGGAGCGCGCGCCGGCAGCGGCCCGCCCTCGACCTGGAGCTCCTTGCGAGCCTTGACGATGTCCGACTGGTACTTGAGCAGGACGTGCAGCGTCTCGCCGATGAGCTCGGGATGGATCTCGTTCTTGCCCAGGTACAGGAGGGTCTTCGCCCAGTCGATGGTCTCGGAGATCGACGGCGCCTTCTTCAGCTCCAGCTGGCGGATCGACCGGACGACGCGCGCGACCTGCTCGGCGAGCTCGTCGTCGACCTCGGGCACACGGACGCGCACGATGTCCTTCTCGCGCTCGAGATCGGGGTAGTCGAGGTGTAGGTACAGGCAGCGCCGCTTCAACGCCTCGGACAGCTCGCGCGTGTTGTTCGACGTCATGACGACGAGCGGCCGCTGCTTGCCCGCGATGGTGCCCAGCTCGGGGATCGAGACCTGGAAGTCCGAGAGCACCTCGAGGAGCAGCGCCTCGGTCTCGATCTCGACCCGGTCGACCTCGTCGATGAGCAGCACGATGGGCTCCTCGGCGCGGATCGCCTCCAAGAGCGGCCGGGTGAGCAGGAAGGGCTCGGAGAAAATGTCGGACTCGACTTCAGCCCAGCTCGTCTCGTGCTCCCGGTCGGACTGGATGCGCAGGAGCTGCTTCTTGTAGTTCCACTCGTAGAGGGCCTTCGACTCGTCGAGGCCCTCGTAGCACTGGAGCCGGATCAGGCGCGCGCCCGTGACCTCGGACAGCGCCTTGGCGAGCTCGGTCTTGCCCACGCCGGCGGGCCCTTCCACGAGGACGGGCTTTTCGAGCCGGTCGGCGAGGTACACGACCCCGGCGATGTTCGGGTCGGCGAGGTAGTCGACGGCGCGGAGCCGCTCGACGACGTCGTCGACGGACTTGAAGCGGTCGGCCATCAGGCTCCTGACGCTCGGCGGTTGCGGGTCACTCGACCACCTGGCCGTCGCCCCACAGGACGTACTTGTACGTCGTCAGCTCGCGCAGCCCCATCGGGCCGCGTGCATGCAGTTTCTGGGTCGAGATCCCGACCTCGGCGCCGAACCCGAAGCGCTCGCCGTCGGTGAACCGCGTCGACGCGTTCACGATCACGACCGCGGCGTCGACGCCAGCGGTGAAGCGGCGGGCGGCGTCGAGGTCGCGGGTGAGGATCGCTTCGGTGTGGCCGGACCCGAACTTGTTGACGTGCGCGATGGCGTCGTCGAGGGAATCGACTACGGCGACGCTCATCTTGAGCGCGAGGAACTCGCGTCCGAAGTCGTCGTCGGTGGCGGCGCCCATGGTGGGCCAGAGGGCACGAGCGCGCTCGTCGCCGACGAGCTCAACGCCCAGCTCGGCGAGGGCGGCACAGACGCGGGGGAGGAAGGGTTCTGCGACCGCGTCGTGCACGACGAGCGATTCGGCCGCGTTGCACACACTGGGTCGGTTCGTCTTGGCGTTGACGGTGATGTCGAGCGCCTCGTCGAGGTCGGCGGCGGCGTCCACGTACACGTGGCAGTTCCCGTCGCCGTCGATGATCACCGGAACGGTCGCGTGCTCGCGCACGGTGGCGATGAGATCGGCCCCACCGCGCGGGATCAGGCAGTCGACAAGCTCGGTGAGCTGCATGACCTCGACGGCGGCCTCGTGCGAGACGTCGTCGACGAGGAGCACGCCGTCCTCGGGGAGGCCGGTCTTCTGGAGCGCCTCGCGCAGCACGCCCGCGATGGCAGCGTTCGATCGCAGCGCCGAGCCCGAGCCTCGGAGCAGCGCGGCGTTGCCGGACTTCACGCACAGGCTGGCGGCGTCGCTCGTGACGTTGGGCCGGTTCTCGTAGATGACCGCCACGACCCCGAGCGGCACGCGGACCCGCTGGATCTCGAGGCCGTTGGGCCGGACCCAGCCGTCGAGCACCTCGCCCACCGGGTCGGGAAGGGCGGCGACCTTACGCAATCCGTCGGCCATGGCGGCGATGCGACCGTCGGTGAGACGCGGCGGTCGAGCGGGCCAGCGTCCATGTCGGCCGATTCGGCTCGCTCGGCGTCGACAGCGTTGGCGGCGAGGATCTCAGGCGCACGCTCGACGAGGAGCTCCGCGGCGGTGAGCAGCGCGAGATCCTTCTCGGCCGTCGATGCCGCGGCCAGCCGGCGGGAAGCAGCTCGAGCACGACGACCGAGCTCCATCACCTGCTCGGACATGGCGGCGAGTGTAATCCTTGACCGCGCGGTCTAGTTCTGGGAATTGCAACCACGCCGCGGGGGCGAACTCGGGGGGGCAGCGAGGCCGGGCTCCCGCACGGCGGAGGCGCTGCCGCTGGCGCAGCCATCCGCCTCTGCGCGGTCGTCCGACCCCACTGCCGTCCCCCGCTCCTCGCCGGCCGTATGAGGCCCCCCGTACGGGGGCCCTCCCCCCGTCGGCCGGCGACGAGGATCGAGAGCGTACTGGCGTCGTAACTGAGCCGTAGTGTGACGGAAGGCACGCGCGCGCGCAAGAGCGGGCCGTTGGGCCGGTGGCCCGGGGCTCACCGCCTCCTCCTGCGTTTACGCCAAGGTCGTCGGCGGCGGCCCTCGGACCACCGGCCCCTCGCTGCGCGTTGCGGCCTCGCCCCATTGCCGCGTTCACGGCTCCGGTTCCGACGCCTCTTCTGCTTAGGGGAGAACAACCAAGTCGTCGCGGTGGATGACTTCGTGGGGGGTTCCGTCGGGGAGGGCGCCGGTGCGCTGTCCCGCGATTGCCTGCAGGACGTCGGCGGAGACGCGGGTCAACCCCTTGGCGAAGGGGCGGCCGTCCTCGCCCACCACCTCGACGGCGTCGTCGGGGTCGAAGCGGCCGTCGACGGCGCGGACGCCGGCCGGCAACAGCGAGCGACCGTCCTGGGTGAGCGCGCGGCGGGCACCGTCGTCGACGACGATGCGTCCGGCGGCGCCGCGGGCGAACGCGATCCAGAGCTTCCGGCTGGGCAGCCGCTGCCGGCGAGGCCGGATGGCCGTGCCGACGGGCTTCCCGTCGACGGCGTCGAGCACGACACCGGGCGAGTCGGCCGCTGCGATCACCGCCCGCACACCCGACCACGCCGCGATCTTGGCTGCGGCGAGCTTGCTGGCCATCCCGCCGCTGCCGCGGGGTGTCCCCGATCCGCCGGCGACGCTCTCGAGCGCGGCGTCGACCTCGGCGATCTCCTCGATCAGCGACGCCTCGGCGTCGAGGCGCGGGTCGGCCGTGAAGAGCCCCGGGGTGTCCGTGAGCAGCACGAGCAGGTCGGCGCTCACGAGGTGCGAGACCAGCGCCGCGAGCCGGTCGTTGTCGCCGTAGCGGATCTCGTCGTCGGCGACGGTGTCGTTCTCGTTCACCACTGGGATCACGCCGAGATCGAGGAGCCGGCGCAGCGTCTCGCGCGCGTGCAGGTACTGCGAGCGCTGCACGAAGTCGTGCGGCGTGAGCAGCACCTGCCCGGCCACGAGACCGTGTTCGGACAGGATCCCCCCGATGCGCTCCATGAGCCTGGGCTGGCCGACGGCGGCGACCGCCTGGAGCGTGCCGATGTCCGCGGGGCGGCTGTGCATCTCGAGTGCGGGCAGACCGGCGGCGATCGCGCCCGAGCAGACGAGCACGATCTCGTGACCGGCGCGGTGAGCCGCGACGAGCTCGCGGCAGAGCTTGAGCACGGCGTCATCGTCGAGCTCGCCCGCGTCGTTCGTGATCGACGACGTGCCGACCTTCACGACGACCTTCGTCCGCTCCCCCGATGCCGGAGACATCAGGCCAGGCCTTCCACGTACTCGAGCTCGACGGGCCCGACCCGGACCGTGTCACCTTCGCGCGCGCCGGCGCGTGCGAGCGCGCGCTCGACGCCCATCCGGCGGAACCGGTCCTGCACGTAGGTGAGCGCTTCCGCGTTGGTCAGGTCGGCCATCGCAACGACGCGCTCAGCGGTCCGGCCGGTGACGCGCCAGGCGCCGTCGTCGTCGCGGATCACCGAGAACCCTTCCTCGACCGGGCGAAGCACGACGAACGGCTCGCGCTCGGGCTCAGCCGCGCGCGCTTCGGCGACCATCGTCCCGAGCGTCCCGAGGAGCTCGTCGACGCCTTCGTGCGTGACCGCCGAGACGCGGATGCCGGCGAAGTCGAACAGCTCCACGTCGGCCTTGCTGCCGACGACGAGCCGGGGACGGTCGAGGAGGTCGGGGCGATAGCGACCGAGCTCCTCAAGGAGCACGCGCTGCTGCTCTTCGGGGGACTCGATCTCGTCGTCGCCGTCGATGCGGGCGAGGTCGAGCAGCAGGACCAGGACCCGCGCCCGCTCGACGTGGCGCAGGAATTGGTGACCGAGGCCGCGGCCGTCGGCCGCCCCTTCGACGAGCCCCGGGATGTCGGCGAGCACGAACTCGTGGTCCCGGAACCGCACGACACCGAGGTGCGGCTCGAGCGTCGTGAACGGGTAGTCGGCGATCTCCGGGCGCGCCGCGCTGACCGTCGCGATGAGCGTCGACTTCCCGGCGTTCGGGAACCCGACCAGCGCGGCGTCCGCCATCAGCCTGAGCTCGAGGCGGAACCACGCCTCTTCGCCGTACTCGCCCTGCTCGGCGAAGCTCGGGGCCCGGCGCGAGTTCGAGAGGAACTTCGCGTTCCCGCGTCCCCCGCGTCCGCCCCGAGCCGCGAGGTAGCTGTCGCCGTGGCACACGAGGTCGGCGATCACGGCGCCGTCGCGTGTCTTCACCGCGGTGCCCTCGGGCACGGCCACGACCAGTTCGTCGCCGGCGGCGCCGTTGCGGCGCTTGCCGGAGCCGTGCGTTCCCGACGCCGCCCGCCGGTGCGGATGGTCACGGAACGCGAGCAGCGACGCGACGTTGCGATCGGCGCGCAGGATGACGTCACCGCCCGTGCCGCCGTCGCCGCCGTCGGGCCCACCGCGCGGCACGTGCGCCTCGCGGCGGAAGGAGATCGCGCCGGCGCCCCCGTCACCACCGCGCAGGTTGACCAGCGCCTCGTCGACAAAGCTGCTCACGAGGCCAGGATAGGGACGCGCGCGGAGCGCGGACCGAGATCTAGACGACGTCGACGAGCTTGCGACCGCGGCGGTGGCCGAAGCGCACGACGCCGTCGGTGGTCGCGAACAGCGTGTCATCGCCGCCGCGACGCACGTTGTCGCCGGGGTGGAACCGCGTACCGCGCTGGCGCACGATGATCGTGCCCGCGCGCACGCTCGTACCTGTCGTCACTTTGACGCCGAGTCGTTGCGAGGCAGAGTCCCGACCGTTGCGGGAGGAGGCAGCGCCCTTCTTCTTGGACATACGCGGAAACCCTACGCCTTCTTCGGCGGCCGCTTCTTCGCCGGCGCCTTCTTGACCGGCGCCTTCTTGGTCGCCGGCGCTTTCTTCGTGCCCCCCGCCTTCTTGGCCGGAGTCTTCTTCGCCGCCGGCGCCTTCTCGGGCTTCTCCCCCGCCGGGGCGGCTCGCCGGGCGCCGCCGGCCGAGATGGCGGTGATCTCGATCACCGAGTAGCGCTGCCGGTGCCCCCAATGCCGGCGGTTGTTGGTCTTGGGCTTGTAAGAGAACCCCGTGATCTTCGGCCCGCGGGCGTCGCTCACCACCCGGGCGCTCACCCGCGCCGCCTCGAGCTGCTTCGGGGTTGCCAGCACGCGGTCGCCGTCGACGACCAGCACCGGGGCCAGCTCGACCTCGCCGGCGGAGCCGAGACGCTCGACCGCGAGCTGCTCGCCTTCCTCCACGCGGTACTGCTTGCCGCCGGTCTGGATCACTGCGTACATGTTTCGCTCTTCCATTCCGTCGTCGCCGTCGCAAGCTCCGGCTCGTGCGGCTCCGTCGGCAACGCCGCTGGGGCGGCCCTTCGAGCCCGGCCGCTCGGCCCGTGCGCGTCGAAACGTCTCGGGGTTGTTCGGGAGCGGCGTCAGCCTACCCGAGTGCTCATGCCAAGAGGGATTCGTCCACGAGGAACCCGCGGCCCCCGCACGTCTCGCACGTCCGGCTGAACGTCTCGACCAGCCCCTCGGAGATGCGCTTCCTCGTCATCTCGACCAGCCCCAGCTCCGAGATGTCGAACACCTGCGTGCGGGTCTTGTCGCGAGCGAGCGCCGCCCGGAAGGCCCGCATGACGTCCTCGCGGTTCTTGCGGATCTCCATGTCGATGAAATCGATGACGATGATCCCGCCGATGTCACGGAGGCGAAGCTGACGGGCGACCTCCTCCGCCGCCTCGAGGTTGTTGCGATAGACGGTCTCCTCGAGGTTGGACCGACCGACGTTCTTGCCCGTGTTCACGTCGATGACAGTGAGCGCCTCGGTCCCCTCCACGATCAGCGACCCACCCGACGGCAGCCACACCTTGCGGTCGAGCGCCTTCAGGAGCTGCTCCTGCACGTGGAACCGCTCGTAGAGCCCGAGACCTTCTTCTTCCTCGTCGTAGAACTCGACCCGCTCGGCGAGCTCGGGGGCGATCGCCTCGACGTAGCCGCGGACCTGCTCGTAGAGCTCGCGGTCGTCGATGATGACGCCCCGGTACTCCTTCGTGAACTCCTCGCGGATCACACGCACGACCAGCGGGGGCTCTTGGTACGCGATCGTGGCCGGCTTGGCTCGCGCCGCGAGCTTCGAGATCTGCTCCCACTGCTGCCGCAGCCGCTGCACGTCCCGTTCGAGCTCGACCTCCGTCGCACCCTCGGCTGCCGTCCGCACGATCAGCCCTGCGTCCCGGGGCCGGAGCCCTTCCAGCACGCGCCGGAGTCGCTTGCGCTCGTCGTCGGGCAGTCGCTTCGAGATCCCGTACGTCTCGGGCTGGCCGGGCACCATCACGACGAAGCGACCGGCGAGGCTCACCTCCTGGGTGAGGCGGGCGCCCTTGGCCCCGATCGGGTTCTTGGTGACCTGCACGAGCACGGACTGCCCGTTCTTGAGCAGGCGCTCGATGCGCGGATGGCTCTCTTCGACGTCACTCGGGTCGAACGCGACGTCGCCTCGGTACAGCACGCCGTTCTTGGGCGTCCCGATGTCGACGAACGCGGCCTCCATCCCGGGCAGGACGTTCTGGACCTTGCCGACGTAGATGTTGCCGTCGATGGCGCTGTCGTCGGGCTCGAGCGAGCCGACGTAGTGCTCGACCAGGCTGCGGCCTTCCAGCACCGCGATGTGCGTCGTGCGATCGTCGCGCACGTGCACGCACATCATGTAGCGACCGGCCGGCCGTCCCTTGCGGGTCCGGCCGCGGCGCCGCTCGAGGGCATCGTCGTCGAGTTCGTCGAGCGAGACCGCGGCACGGTCGTCGACGCCCAGGTCCGCGCGCACGGCCTCGGTCGCGGTCGCCGCGGTCGCGGTGTCGCCGCCACCCCCGCGTCCTCGCCCGCGCCCACGACCGCCGCGACGTCGACGGCGTTTCCGCGTCGTGGTGC
>JBKOZX010000060.1:0-14782 GCA_046726115.1 Actinomycetota bacterium
GCCGGAGCTCGGTCAGCTGAAGTAGCCGCTGCCCGGACGCGCTCCGGCTACCGGCTACCGGTAGTCGCGAACCGGTGCTCGCTCGGTCGACTCGCCGCCGACGCCGTCGTCGACGTCGCTGAGCGATTCGCCCTCGGGCGGCTCCTCGACCTCGACCTCCGTCCCGTCGGCCTTCGTGACCTTGCGCGGCCCGCCCGCCTTGTGGCCCATGGCCTCGTCGACGAGTCGGGCCACCTCCTCGCCGTCGAGGGTCTCGCGTACGAGCAGCGCCTGGGCGACGGCCTCGAGCCCGGGCCGGTGCTCGGACAGCACCTTGCGGGCGCGGTCCTCCTCTTCGCGGAGGATGCGCTCGACCTCCTCGTCGATGACGCGCGCGGTGTCGTCCGAGTAGTCGCGCGTGTGGACGAGGTCCTCCCCGAGGAAGACCGCACCTTGGGATCCCCACGCCATCGGGCCGATGCGATCCGACATGCCCCACTCGCGCACCATCTTGCGTGCCAGCTCGGTGATCCCGGCGAGGTCGTTCTGCGCGCCGGTCGAGAGGTGCCCGTAGACGATCTCCTCGGCGACGCGACCGCCCAGGCGCACGACGAGCGAGTCGGCGATGTACTCGCGCTTGTAGATGTGCCGCTCCTCGAGCGGGAGCTGCTGCGTCGCGCCGAGGGCCATGCCGGTGGGGAGGATCGTCACCTTGTGCACGGGGTCGGCGTGCTCGAGCACGTAGGCCAGCGTCGCGTGGCCGCCCTCGTGGTAGGCGACGACTTCCTTCTCCTCCTCGGTGAGCGCCATCGACTCGCGCTTCAGGCCCATGAGGACGCGATCGCGCGCAGCGTCGAAGTCCTCGGCGTGGATCTCCGCCTGACCACGCCGGACGGCGAACAACGCCGCCTCGTTCACGAGGTTCGACAGGTCGGCGCCGCTCATGCCCGGCGTCCCGCGGGCGAGGATGTTCACATCGACGTCGGACGCGATCTTCTTGTCGCGGAAGTGCACCTTCAGGATCGCGATCCGCTCGTCCTGAGTCGGGAGCGGGACCAGGATCTGGCGGTCGAAGCGCCCGGGGCGGAGGAGCGCGGGGTCGAGGACGTCGGGGCGGTTCGTCGCCGCCATCATCACGATCCCCTCGGTCGCCTCGAAGCCGTCCATCTCGGCGAGCATCTGGTTGAGCGTCTGCTCGCGTTCGTCGTGCCCGCCGCCGAGCCCGGCGCCGCGCTTGCGGCCGATCGAGTCGAGCTCGTCCACGAAGATGATCGCCGGCGCCTGCTTGCGCGCCGTCTGGAAGAGGTCGCGCACCCGGGCCGCCCCGACGCCCACGAACATCTCCATGAAGTCCGATCCGGTGACCGACACGAACGGAACGCCGGCCTCCCCGGCGACCGCCCGGGCGATGAGCGTCTTGCCCGTGCCGGGCGGCCCGACGAGCAGCACGCCCTTCGGGATGCGGGCGCCGATCGTCTTGAACTTGCCCGGGTTCTTGAGGAAGTCGACGACCTCGGCGATCTCCTCTTTCACGGGGCCGTACCCGGCGACGTCGGCGAAGGTCGTCTTCGGCTTCTCGGTGGCGTACACCTTCGCCCGGCTGCGACCGATATTCATGACTGCGCCCATCTGGCCCTGGGCCCGGCGGTTGATCCAGATGAACACGCCGATGATGAGCGCGATGGGGATGAGCCAGATGAGGATCTCGCCGAGGATGTTCGAGCCCTCACGGACATACTTGAAGTTGACGCCCTTCTCCTGGAGCCGAGCGATCTCAGTCTCCTGGAAGTCGTTGTTGGGCCCGGAGCTCGTGAACTCCTTCTTGCCGTTCTGCGCGGTCTTGAACTCGCCGGTGATCTTGCCGTTCTCGGGGTCGAACTGGACGCTGCGGACGTCGCCGTCCTCGACGGCCTTCTGGAACTGGGAGTAGCTCAGGTCGGCCTTGGCTGTCTCGGTGCGGCCGAAGTTGAAGAAGAAGACGCCGCCGACGAGCAGCGCGCCGATGATGAGCCACGGGAGCCACCGCGTCGGGCTCGGCGGTGGGGTCGGCCCGCTGGGCCGGGAGTTCCGACCCGGCGGCAGGTCGGACGGTCGGCGACTCATGGTCGGTTGCCTTCGTCGGTTCGGCGGACACGGCGCGCCCGCGGTCCGACCATGCTACGGCCGCCGGACCGCGGGCACGGCGCAGCAGTCGGGCTCCTGCCGAACAACACCCTTGACCGACCCAGGTCACGGGTGTACGTTCCGAGTGCCCTTCGCAGGGGCGGGCCGAACCAAGCCGAAAGGCGAGGTCAAGTCAGTCACTGCGGAGGGCATTTTCGCGCCCGCAGCAGATTGCACGCGGCCCGCGTCGCGTACGTCCCCGTGTGGCAGAGATGGTTGCCATCGCGCGCTTCGCCGAGGGGTCCCCGCCCGTCGCCGGGTCCTCCGGTATGTTGAGCGCGACCATGGATCCGGTTGTCTCCCGTCGCTGTGCACGCCCGGACTGCGCGGGAGTTGCGGCTGCGTCGCTCAGCTTCGACTACCGCGCCCGGACGGTCTGGCTCGACGAAGGCGTGGAGCCCGAACCATCCCGCCACGACCTCTGTGTCGTCCACGCGGCGAAGCTGCGCGTGCCGCACGGTTGGCGGTTGATCGACCGGCGCCGCCGCGCCGCCGTGGTGGTACCGGCTCCCGCCGCCGGCTGAGATCGCCGACCACCGTGGCCGGCGATCCCGCCGCCTTCCCGCCCGTCGTGCCGGCACGGGCGCGCATCCGCTGGGGGCTCCCCGACGCCGTGGGCGCGTGGATCGTCGGCGTCGTCTTCGCTGCGGTGGCGGGCGGGATCGTCGCCGCCGCCGGCAACGTCGACTCCAATCGGATCAGTGACGACGTCGGGGTGCTGCTCGCATCGGTGATCGGGCAGTCGGCCGGGGTCATCGGGACGCTCGCGCTCGTCGCCCGACTGAAGGGGCGGGGGAGCCTCGGCGCCGATTTCGGGCTCGTCGCGCGCGCGCCGGGCGACCGCTGGCCGTGGGCGGCGATGTGGCTGCTCGGCGGGGTCGCCCTCCAACTGATCACGCTCCCGTTCCTCCAGCTGCTCGTGAACGTGCACGGAAAGGTCGAGACCCAGGAGGTGGTCGAGCAGTTCAAGCGGGCGCGCGGCCCGGCGCTCGTGCTGTTCGCAATCACCGTGGTCACGATCGCGCCGCTCGCCGAGGAGCTGCTCTTTCGAGGCGCGCTCCTGCGGGCGCTGTTGCGCCATACAACACCGGCGTGGGCCGCGTTCGTCTCCGCGCTCGTGTTCGCTGCCGTCCACCCGCTGGCGAGCCCCACGATCGGCTCGGTGATCGCCGTCCCTTCCCTGTTCGTGCTCGGGCTGGTCTCGGCCGGTCTGGCCATCCGCACCGGCAACTTGTCCGCGTCGATCCTCTTGCACGCGGGGTTCAACCTGCTCACCGCCATCTCCGTGCTCGTCGCCCACTGATCCGCCCCGCGAGCCCGGCGATCGCCCGCTCGAGGAATGCTCGGCTCGCGCCGATACAGAAGGTGCTTGGGAAGGCTGAGGGGCCAGATGCGCTGCGACAACTGTGGGCGGGTGCTCGAGTTGGCTCGCCGCGCGTAGCACCGACACCGACTCGGGTTCGCGACTGCGTCCCCGTAGGCTGGCGGGATGGTCGCGACGCGCCCCGCGCCTCCCGGCACGCCCGCCGGCGAGGTCGAGCTGGGGGCGCCCGCGACGACCACGCACCCCCGTCCGCCGTGGTGGGATCGGCTCGAGACGTGGGTCGGCATCGGCGTGGTTGTCGCCTGCTGCCTGTTCGTCCTGTTCCAAGTCCAGCCCGACCTGCTGTTGCGCAACACCACGCCGGCCGGCGGCGACACGGGTGCGCACGTGTGGTGGCCGGCCTACCTGCGCGATCACCTCCTGCCCCAGGGGCGCATCGCGGGCTGGTCGCCCGACTGGTTCGCGGGCTTCCCGGCCGGCCAGTTCTACTTCCCGTTCCCCGCGCTCCTGATCGTCGCGCTCGACGTCGTCCTGCCGTACAACATCGCGTTCAAGCTCGTCACCGTCTTGGGCGCGATCGCGCTCCCCGCCGCTGCGTACGCGTTCGGCCGCGGTCTTCGTGCCCCCCGCCCGGCACCGGCGCTGTTCGCGGTGGGCGCGACGGTCCTCCTCTTCTTCAAAGGCGCGCCCGGGAGCGACGCCGAAGCGACCCGCGTCGCCGGCAACCAGCACATCATGGGCGGCAACCTCGCGAGCAACTTCGCCGGCGAGTTCTCGTTCACGCTCGCATTGGCGCTGGCGCTCTTCTTCCTGGGCGCGCTTGCGTACTCCCTCGAACACCGCCGGCGAATGTGGTTACCGGCCGTCCTGTTCGCCGCCGTCGTGATGAGCCACCTCGTCGTGGGCATATTCGCCGTCGTCGGCGCGCTGGTCATCTGGCTCGCCCGCCGCCCCACACGCACCTTCCCGACTCTCGCGGCCGTCGGCGGGGTCGGTGCGCTCCTGACGGCGATCTGGACGCTCCCGTTGCTGACGACGCTCGGGTACACGTCCGACATGGGGTACGAGCCGATCCGGGAGTTCGGCCGGTACATGTTCCCTTGGTACCGCGCGTACGTGTTGTGGATGGTGCCGCTCATCGTGGTCGCCATCGTCGGCGGCATCATCGCCCGCCGCCGCGTCACGATCGAGCTGGCCGCGCTCACCGCCATCATGGGGCTCGCCTTCCGGTTCTGGGAAGGGCTCACGGACCTCGCCCACAGCACACCGGTCTGGAACCTGCGGCTCCTCCCGTTCTGGTACCTGGGCTTGCTCCTGCTGGCGATGCTGGGAGCGGCCGAGCTCATCAGGGGTGTGGCCGCGTTCTTCGGGCAGTGGTCCAATCCGTTCTGGGAGCCGCTGCTGCCCGCGCCGGAAGGCGCGCCGCTCTCGAGCGCGGCTGGAACGGAACTGGCCGCCCCGGCCGCCGAACGCAGCGCCGTGATGGAGCCGCACGCCGACTACGTTGCCGACGAGTCGGCCGAGCCGCGCGCGGAGCGCGATCGAAAACGCGACGGCGCGATCGTGCGGGCGGTGACGATCGCCCTCCTCACCGTCCTCGTGGCCACGGTGGGCATCTGGCGCGTCTACGAGACGACCGGGTTCCTCAACTTCTGGGCGCGGTGGAACTTCAGCGGCTACGAGCACACGGGGAACGAGTCGGACACGAAGGTGTACCCGGAGTTCAAGGCGCTCGTGGACGCGGTCGGCAGGTTTCCCGCCGGCCGCGCGTTGTGGGAGGGCGGCTCGTCGCTCGGCGTCTACGGAACCCCGCTCGCCCTCATGCTGCTGCCGTACTTCACCGATGGCCGCATCGCGTCCATGGAGGGCCTGTACTACGAGTCGTCGGCGACGACGCCGTACCACTTCTTGACGGTGTCGATGCTCGCCGGCCCGGGGAACGCCAGCAACCCACAGCGCAACATCCCGTATCGAACCATCGCCGAGTTCGACGTCGGCGTGCGCGACCTCCAGAAGCTCGGTGTGCGCTACTACCTCGCGTTCTCGGACCAGGCCAAAGAGCAGGCTGACCGCTCGAGCGCGCTGGTGCCCATCGCGACCACACCCGACGTCGACGGGCAGGCTCCGAAGGGCTGGACGATCTATCAAGTGCGTGACGCGCCTGTCGTCGAGGGACTT
Organism: Actinomycetota bacterium; assembly: GCA_046726115.1. GTDB lineage: Bacteria > Actinomycetota > Acidimicrobiia > IMCC26256 > JACDBD01 > JALZAA01. Next base: position 5,645 of record JBKOZX010000060.1, read on the forward strand.
CGTGAGGAGCCCGTCGTCGTCCCCGGGGTGGCAACCCGCGACTGGCAGGACGAGATCGGCGTGCCGTGGTGGGACGCCCCGACGCGAACTCCGGCCGACAACCGCGATCTCGCCCTGCTCGATCGGCCGCTCGTCGCCGGCGGCCCGTCGGGCTGGGCACGCGCCCGGCCGCCCGGTGGCTCGCGGAGCGATGCGCCTGATCCGAAGCTCCCGGCCGCCAGCAGTATCCCGACGCGCGGGCTCCCACCGGTCGTCGTGAGCAAGGTGCGCACGACGGACCACTCGGTGTCGTTCCGCGTCTCGCGCACGGGGGTGCCGGTGATGGTCAAGACGTCCTACTTCCCGAACTGGACCGCGACCGGCGCCAAGGGACCGTGGCGGGCGACACCCAACTTCATGGTGGTGGTCCCGACGAGCCATCACGTCCGGCTCGACTATTCGACGACGACGGCCGAGCAGCTGGGCCGGGTCGGAACCGTCGCCGGCGTGATCGGTGTTGCGGGCCTGGCGGTGTGGCCGTGGTGGCGCAAGCGTCGGAACACGCATCGTGAAACGGCGAACGGCCCCGGAGTCAGCGGCGGGTACCCTGCCGCCGAGTGACCGACGACCAGCGACTCGATGCGATCTTCAAGGCCTACGACGTCCGCGGCGTCTATCCCGACGAGCTCGACGACGACGTCGCTCGCCGGGTGGGCAACGCCTTCGTCGCGTTCACCGGCACCGCGCTGATGCTGGTCGGCCACGACATGCGGCCGTCCTCGGAGCCGCTGAACGCCGCCTTCGCGGACGGCGCCACGCTCGCCGGCGCCGACGTCGTGGACATCGGGCTCGCCTCGACCGACCTCGTGTACTTCGCGTCCGGGCATCTCGACGCCCCCGGCGCGATGTTCACCGCCAGCCACAACCCCGCCCAGTACAACGGCATCAAGCTGTGCCGGGCCGGCGCCGCGCCTGTCGGTCAGGACACGGGCCTGGCTGACATCCGGGCCGCGGTCGCAAGCGGGCTGCTGGAGCGGTCCGCGGCGCGGGGGCGGGTCGAGGAGCGCGACCTGCTGCCCGAGTACGTGCAGCACGTCCACTCCTTCGTGGACCTCGCCGCGCTCCGGCCGCTGCGCGTCGTCGCCGACACCGCCAACGGCATGGGCGGGCTCGTCGTCCCGCCGGTGTTCGCCGACCTGCCGTTCGAGCTGTCGGTGCTGTTTCCGGAGCTCGACGGGACCTTCCCGAACCATCCCGCCAACCCCATCCAGCCCGAGAACCTGAAGGACCTGCAACGGGCGGTGCTCGACGCCAACGCCGACGTCGGCTTGGCGTTCGACGGCGACGCCGACCGCGTCTTCCTCGTCGACGACCAGGCGCAACCGGTGTCGGGGTCGATCACCACGGCGATCCTCGCGAAGGCGATCCTCGAGCGCCACCCGGGCGAGACGATCGTGCACAACCTCATCTGCAGCAAGGTCGTGCCCGAGGTCGTGCGCGAGATGGGCGGCACCCCGGTGCGCACCCGGGTCGGTCACTCGTTCATCAAGCAGGTGATGGCCGAGACCGGAGCGATCTTCGGCGGCGAGCACTCGGCGCACTACTACTTCCGTGACAACTTCCGCGCCGACTCCGGCCTGATCGCGTCGATGATGGTGCTCGAGCAGCTGTCGATGGCAGGCCAGCCGCTCTCCGAGCTGCGACGCCCGTTCGACCGCTACGTCGACTCGGGCGAGATCAACACGCGTGTCGCGGACCCGGCTGCGGTCATCGAGCACGTCGCGGCGTCGTACCGCGACGCCGAGCAGGACCGGCTCGACGGTCTCACCGTCGATCTCGGCGACTGGTGGTTCAACCTGCGGCCGAGCAACACCGAACCGTTGCTGCGCCTGAACCTCGAGGCCGCCGACGCCGCCGGCTGCGAGAAGCACACCGCCGAGGTGCTCGCGCTCGTGCGCGGGGAATAGCGTCGACCGCCGGCCGCGGCGCGGCCGACCGCCGAGGAGACCAAAGGAGATCGTCGTGGCCCTGGACGCCAAGCTGCTCGACATCCTCGCCTGCCCCGAGGACAAGGGCCCGCTGCTGTACTTCGAGGACGAGAGCTCGCTGTACAACCCGCGCCTCAAGCGTCGCTACGCCGTGCGCGACGACATCCCGATCATGCTGATCGACGAGGCGGAGACCGTCGACGACGCCGAGCACGACCGGCTGACCAAGAAGGCGGAGGCGGAGGGGATCAAGCCGACCTTCGAGGTGTAGCCGGTGACGGACTCGCTGGGATTCGTCGACGCCGTCGCCGGACTCCCCGAACAGCTCGCCGACGCCGATCGCGGCGCCAGAGAGGCGCTCGCCGGAGCTTCGCTCCCGCCCGCGGGCGAGATCGACAACGTGGTCGTGCTCGGCATGGGTGGCTCGGGGATCGCGGGCGACGTGCTCGCCGCCGCCGCCAACGCGAAGCTCCCCGTGCCGGTTGTCGTGCTGAAGCAGATCCGCACGCCGCGCTTCGTCGGGCCCGGCACGCTCGCCTTCGCCGTCTCGTACTCGGGGGACACCGACGAGACCGTCCAGATGGCCACCGGCGCGTTCGACGCCGGTGCGAGCATCGTCGCCGTCAGCCGCGGTGGTGCGCTCGCTGCCCTCGCCCGTGAGCGCGGCGCCGTCCACGTCCCGTGCCCGGACGGCTACCTGCCCCGGGCAGCTGTGGGTGCCCTGCTCGCGCCGCTGTTCGCGACCCTCGAGCAGACCGGTCATCTCCCCGAGGCGGGGGAGTGGCTGCACGAGGCACGCCGGCAGCTCGCGGCGCGTCGCGACAAGTGCATGCCCGCGGTCGCGGCCCCGGCCAACCCCGCGCGCGAAATCGCCCGCAGGATCGGCACCACGATCCCCATCTTCTACGGCGGTGGCGCGCTGGGCGCTGTCGCCGCGCAGCGTTGGAAGTGTGACGTCAACGAGAACGCCAAGGCGCCCGCGTTCTGGAACTCGTACCCGGAACTCGACCACAACGAGATCTGCGGCTGGGGTCAGCACGGTGACGTGACGCGGCAGATTTTCACGCTCGTCGAGCTCCGGCACGGGTTCGAGCACGAGCAGATCGGCCGGCGGTTCGCACTCACCCGAGAGATCATCGAGGAAACCCTGGCGCAGGTGCTCGAGGTGCGCGCCGAAGGGGACGGAAGGCTCGCGCAGCTCCTCGACCTCATGTACGTCGGCGACTGGGCGAGCTGTTATCTGGCGCTGGACCACGACGTGGACCCCGGTCCGATCGACGCCATCTTCCAGCTGAAGGACGCCCTCGGCCAGGACGCCTGACGGCAGGCCGAGTGATCCTCGACCTCGGCTCGCGCTCGCGAGATAGCATGTGTGCTGGTCGGGCCGTCTGCGGCTGTCATCCAGTGATCTGGGCCGACTCCCTGAAATCCCGTGCGCGCCTGTGCGCGCCCGACGAGACGAGGAGTCCCGATGACCACGACCACGGACACGCCGGCTGCGGCCGGCTCCGGCGCCCCTGACTTCAAGGTCGCCGACCTCAGCCTGTCCGACTTCGGCCGCAAGGAGATCGAGCTCGCCGAGCACGAGATGCCGGGGCTCATGGCGCTGCGCGAGCGGTACGGCGCGCAGAAGCCGCTGCGAGGCGCCCGGATCACGGGCTCGTTGCACATGACGATCCAGACCGCGGTGCTCATCGAGACACTGCTGGAGCTGGGCGCCGAGGTGCGCTGGGCGTCGTGCAACATCTTCTCGACCCAGGACCACGCCGCCGCCGCCATGGCCGCGCGCGGGGTGCCGGTGTTCGCGTGGAAGGGCGAGACGCTCGAGGAGTACTGGTGGTGCACCGACCAGGCGCTCGGCTGGCCCGACGGCGACGGTCCCAACATGATCCTCGACGACGGTGGCGACGCCACGCTGCTCATTCACAAGGGCGTCGAGTTCGAGCGGGCGGGCGCCGTACCCGAGCCCGGCGACGACGACTCTCAGGAGTGGAAGGTCGTGCTCGCGTTGCTGGCGCGCATCCACGGCGAGGACAACCGCCGCTGGCACCGCACCGCCGACGCGGTCCAGGGCGTGACCGAGGAGACCACGACCGGCGTGCACCGGCTCTACCAGATGATGGAGTCGGGCACGCTGCTGTTCCCGGCCATCAACGTGAACGACTCGGTGACGAAGTCGAAGTTCGACAACCTCTACGGCGTTCGCCACTCGCTGGTCGACGGGATCTGTCGGGCGACCGATGTGATGCTCGCCGGCAAGGTCGCCGTCGTCTGTGGGTACGGCGACGTCGGCAAGGGTTGCGCGCAGGCGCTGCGGGGCCAGGGCGCCCGCGTGGTGATCACCGAGATCGACCCCATCTGCGCGCTGCAGGCCGCCATGGAGGGCTACCAGGTGGTCACGGTCGAGGACGTCGTCGAGACCGCCGACCTGTTCGTCACCGCGACCGGCAACACGAACATTCTCACCGTCGACCACATGTCCCGGATGAAGCACGACGCGATCGTCGGCAACATCGGCCACTTCGACGACGAGATCGACATGGCGGGGCTCACTGCTCTTCCCGGGATCAAGCGCGTCAACATCAAGCCTCAGGTCGACGAGTGGGTGTTCCCCGACGGGCACTCGATCATCGTGCTGTCCGAGGGGCGTCTGCTGAATCTGGGCAACGCGACCGGGCACCCGAGCTTCGTGATGTCGAACAGCTTCACGAACCAGGTGATCGCGCAGATGGAGCTGTACGGCCACCCCGACTTCTACGAGCGGCGTGTGTACACGCTGCCGAAGCACCTCGACGAGGAGGTGGCCCGCCTGCACCTCGACAAGCTCGGGGTCAAGCTCAGCCGTCTCACCGAGGAGCAGTCCGCGTACCTCGGCGTCCCGGTCGAGGGGCCCTTCAAGCCCGATCATTACCGGTACTGAGACCGCCGGCGCGCTGCGTGCCGCACGGATGCGTACCTGAGGCGCGACTGCTGCGCACCAGGGACGCATCGGCGTAGCGGTCACACCCCGCCGGTACGGTGCCGCGCGTGAACGCCTGGCGTGCGCTGGTGGAAGCGGTGCTCCCGGCGTGGTGCCCGGGATGCGGCCGGCCCGCCGAGCCCGTGTGCGACGCGTGTGCGAGCACGCTCCGCGCTCCGCCGGTCCTCCCGCCACCCGCAGGTGTCGACCGATGGCTCGCGCCGTTCGCGTACGAAGGCGTCGCCCGCGAGCTCGTCGCGCGGGTCAAGTACCGGCGCACGCGGGCGACGGTGCCGTGGCTCGCAGCGCGCATGGCCGCGGTGCTCACGACAGCGCGGGCGGACGCCGGTGTCGAGCTCGTCACGTGGGCGCCGACCACGAGCTCCCGCCGCACGACGCGGGGCTTCGATCACGCCGAGCTCCTGGCGCGCGCCGTCGCTCGAGCGCTGCGGCTTCCCGCGCGCTCGGCGCTGCGACGGCAACCTGGCCCACCACAGACCGGGCAGCCGGCGGCGACCCGTCGCGTCGGCCCGCGGTTCGATGCCCGCCGAATCGCGCTGCCGGCCCGCGTGCTGCTCGTCGACGACGTCGCGACCACGGGCGCGACGGTCGCTTCGGCGGCGGACGCGCTGCGACGCGGCGGCGTGGCGTCGGTGATCGTCCTCACGGCCGCGCGCACGCCACGCCCCGGCACGGTCTCCGGTGGGAAGTCGATGCGCTCCGCATATACTCAGCAGATGGCCACCGGGTCGCAGCGCGATGCCGCTGGGATCGGGACCCCGATGGGGCAGCGTTGATGGAGATCGTGGTGCGAGGCAGGAACGTCGACGTTCCTCCCCGGCTGCACAAACTCGCACGCGAGAAGCTCCACAAGATCTCCAAGTTCACTCATGACGCCGGCCGCGTCGAAGTCGACTTCTCCGAACTCCGCAATCGTCGCGTCGCCGACAACCAAGTGTGCGACGTCACCGTCCACTTGAAGCGCAACTTCGTGAAGGCCCACGCCGCCGCGTCCGAGCCCGCTGCCGCGCTCGATCTCGTCATCGACAAGGTCGAGCACCAGGTTGCTCGGATCAAGGAGAAGCGCGTGACGCGCTCACACGCGCACCGGCGGAACCGGGTCGTGTCCGATGCCGCCGAAGTCCCGCCCGATCCCGCTGCCGGGACTGCCGCCGACGACGCCGACGACGTCGAGGACGAAGAGCCGGGTCTCGTCAACCGAATCGTGAAGAGGAAGCAGCTGACCGCGAAGCCGATGGGGCCCGAGGAAGCGGCGCTCCAGATGGAGCTGCTCGGGCACGACTTCTATCTGTTCACGAACGCCGAGAACGGTCACGCCGCCGTCCTCTACCGTCGTCACGACGGGAACCTCGGCCTGATCGAGACCACTGGCTGAGCTCGCCGGGAGCTGGGACCCGAATCGATCGCCGTTCTTCGAAGCAGGCACGAGCATGAGCGAAGGCGAGACCATCCGAGTCGTCATCGTCGACGACCACGCGCTGTTCCGGCGCGGCCTGGATCTCGTGCTGTCCGAAGAGCCCGACATCAAGGTCGTGGGCGAAGCCGGGGACGGCATCGAGGCGGTGCACCGCGCCGAGGAGATGACGCCCGACGTCGTGCTCATGGATGTCCGCATGCCGCGCTCGACGGGGATCGAGGCGGCCCGCCGGATTCGCGAGCGGCTGCCCGACACGAAGGTGATCATGCTGACGGTGTCCGACAGCGAGGAGGACCTGTACGCAGCAGTGAAGGCGGGCGCGAGCGGCTACCTCCTGAAGGAGATCTCCATCGAAGAGCTCGCCGACGCGGTCCGGGCGGTCGCGCGCGGGCACAGCCTGATCTCGCCGTCGATGGCGTCGAAACTCCTCAGCGAGTTCAACGCCCTCGCACAGCAAGCCGAGGAACGGCACCGGTCATTGCTCCCGAGCCTCACCGACCGCGAGCTGGACGTGTTGAAGCTCGTCGCCAAAGGGCTGAGCAACCGCGAGATCTCCGAGGAGCTGTACATCTCGGAGAACACGGTCAAGAACCACGTGCGCAACATCCTCGAGAAGCTTCATCTCCACTCGCGCATGGAGGCGGTCGTCTACGCCATGCGCGAGAACCTTCTGGACGTGGATTAGGTGGAGGTGCGCCGCCGGCGGCGGCGGACCTCGCGCACGCCGAGCGCGACGAGGAGCGCGAGCGTCAGGGCGCTGACAGCAACGCCGGCGCGATCCCACCCGTCGGGGCCGTAGGTCAGCTCCACCGTGCTCGTCCCTGCCGGCAACCGGAGCGCGATGAGCCCGTCCGGCGTGTGATCCAGGTGGACGGACCGGCTGCCGATTCGGCCGTGCCATTTGGGTGACCACGCGACGGCAATGGTCGCGGGCGTTGCGGCCGACGCCTCGACGCGTATGCGCAGCCGTTCCGAGTCGGCGCGGGTGACGCGGGCAGTCGCCGGTGCGCCGGTGGCGACAAGAGACGCAGGGTCGGGCTGCCCGGGTCGGGAGCGCAACGCGAAGATCGCGATCGGCGGCTCGCGCCAGACGAGCTCGAACCGATCCGACGCCGCGAGCGCGTCGGCGAACGGGTCGGCGGTGGTGACGACGTGTGAGATCCCCAGCCGGCTCAGGACGTCGGCCTGGGCGTCGGCGGGGCGGTGCCCCAGGTACAGATCGGGCTCAAGGTCGGGGTCGGGCGTGCTCGACGATTCGAGGTTCCAGCCGTTCAGCGAGTCCCGCCCCGAGGCCCAGGCGAGCCACGTCGGCGGCAGGAGCACACCGGTCCGGAAGACCTCGTCCGGGTAGTCGCGCTGGGTGACGAACCGCGCCCCGTCGGGGACCACACGGCGGAGCTCGCTCGCCGCATGCTGGAGCTGCGGGACGGGCGGCGAGAGCTGGCTCGCCGATCGTCGATCGGGGCCGAGGGGCGAGACGACGATAGCCACCGCGAGCACGAACGCGGCCGACACCGCCGCGGGACCCGCCCCGCGCCATTTCGACAGCCGCGCGCTCGCGAGCCGTGCGCCGGCGGCGATTCCGGCGGACAGCGGCAGAACGGAGAGGAGGCCGGCGTAGCCGAGCCCTCGGTTGGCGAGCTGCATCGCGATCACGTTGTGGGGCCAGCGCGACGCGGCCCAGTGCGCGAACACGAGATAGACGAGTGGCGTCGCGACGAGCACGAGCGCGAACGGCCGACGGCGGACGCGCACCAGCCCGTACACCCAACCCGCGACGACGATCCACACCGTGTACGGACGGAACAGCAGTTGCCCGTTCACGATCGCGTCGATGCGGTCCCCGAACGGCGGTGTCTCCCACGTCGCGACTGCGCCTCGGAGGTCGCGGTGCGCGAGCGCGGGTATCACCCACCACGCCGCCAGCGCGGTGGCAAGGACGCCGGTCAGGGCGAACCTGGTGAGCGCGGCGCGTCCGAAATGCTCGCGCCGAAGCCCGAATGCGAGCAGCGGGAAGACGACGGCCAGGATCATCACGGAGATGAGGTGGGTGATCGCGAGCGCGGCCAGCGACACAGCGGCGAGCAGTACCCAGCGCCGTCGGGCGTCCATCGGGACGCGCAGCAACGCGCCGAGCGCGAGACAGAACAGTGGGGCGCCGAGCTGGTGCGAGACGAGCCCGACGAGATACAGCCCTTGGAGGCCGGGCCCGAACGCGCTCGAGACCAGCAGCGACAGCACCGCCGCGATCCCCGCCGCCAGCCGCCCGAGTCCGAGCGACCGGGCGAGGAACGCCATCGCGGCCGGAAGCGCCGCGAACGACACCACGCCGACGACCTTCAGCGCGCCGGCGTCGGACAGCGCTCCGAGGGTCGCACCCCGCACCGCTGCCATCGCCCAGGCCACCCCGGGGCCGGGGAACAGGAATTCCTGGTAGCCGAGGTAGAAGCGCGGGCACCACCCGTCGACCCGCCCGTGCGCCACGAGCTGGGGAAGTCCGAAGTCGGCCCGGACGAGATACGCCATGACGTCCTCGCCGTGGGGCGGCTGGCCGCCCCACGCGCCGCGGGTGGACCAGAGGGCGACCACCACGGCGACGACACACCCGACCAGAGTTGGCGACACCCGCGAGCCCCAGCTCTCTCGAGGCTTCGTCAGGTTCTGGAGCGCCGGGCCCTCCACGGCCGTCGTCACGCCCGGCATGCTGACATTTCCCCTGGGAAGGGCGGCGGCGGGTCGGTCTCGCCACCGACGATTTTGCGCAACCGCCGAGG
>JBKOZX010000061.1:0-2991 GCA_046726115.1 Actinomycetota bacterium
CGACGACGGGTTCTGAAGGATCCGGACGTACGGCAGCGCTGCAACCGGCTAGCGGAGGACCTGCCGAATCCGGCGGGCGTACTCCTGCGCGAGCTGCCGGGCCGCTTGGTCGCTCTCCCCTTCGGCCCAGACATGCGTGAGCGCCTCTTCGGGGTCGGGCAAGACGAGCGCCCAACCGTCCGGATGGACCACCTTGACGCCGTCGACGAGCAGGACGTCGCGCGTCCCCGCCCGCTCGACCATCTCTCGCATGACCGCGCCCTTGCGTTCCCACGGCGTTGCGACCGTCTCGTGCGAAACGTGCAGGCGCGGGAGCTGCTTGACGACCGACGACAGTGTGCGGCCGCTGCCGGCGAGCAGATCGAGGAGCTTGACGAGCGTCGCGGTGGCGTCGAACGCGGGCATGAAGTCCGGCCAGATGAAGCCGCCGTCCTGCGACGCGGCGAAGTCGATCTCCCCCGTCGACGCCACCTCCATGAGACTCGGCGGCGACAGCTTCGTCCACGTGATCGTGGCGCCGTTGGCAGTCGCGATCCGCTCAGCTTCGCGGGTCACGGAGACCGGGAGCGCGACGTGTGCCCCGGACTTGGACTCGGTGACGAGCGTCAGGAGCGCGAGCAGGCCTTCGTCGTTTCCGAGCACGTGGCCTTCGTCGTCGATGATCGTGGCCCGCTCACCGTCAGGGTCCAACACGACGCCGAGGTGGCTCCCCGACGCCCGCACGAGCTCGGACAAGCGCGCCACGCGAGCCGTCTGCTCTTCGAGCGCGGCGGTCGCCGACGCGGTGCTGGCGTACGGGTTGATCGACAACACCTCCGCGCCGGTCTTGGCGAGCACGTTCGGCATCACGATCGACGCGGCGCCGAACGAATAGTCGAGCACGACCTTGAACCCGTGGTCGATCAGGCGCTCACCGTCCACGGTGTCCATGAGGGCTGACGTGTAGAACTCGAGCGACCGCGGCGGGTACTCGATGTCGCCGATGTCGGCGGCGAACGCGCGCCGGTAGTCCTCGCGGTACAGGAGGCGCTCGATCTTGCGCTGCGTCGACTCGTCGATGTCGCGCCCGTCGGCGTCGAAGAAGCGGATCTCGACCGCGTCCGGGTCCCCGGGCGCCAGCCGCACGGTGATCCCGCCGCGGGCCTTGCCGTTGCGGACCTGGAACCTCGTGAGCGGCACGGTGGCGAGCTCGACGTCCTCGACGTTCACGCCGGCGAGGTTCAGTCCGCCGATGACGGCGCGCTTCAGGGCCCGGGCGACGCGGCTGGTGTCACGGCTGGTGGTGACGGTGGCGCTCTTCTTGAGCGCGGTGCCGTACGCCATGGCGACGCGGATGGCGACCTCCGGGGTCACGTCGACGTTGGCCAGCCCGCGGATGCCCCGCCGGCCGAAGAGCGTCCGCGCACCGCGGCTCTCCCACACGATCGACGAGTTCACGATGGCGCCGTTCTCGACGGTCTTGAACGGGTACACCTTGACGCCGGGGTTGATGACGGCTTGCTCGCCGATGAAGCACTCGTCGCCGACGACGACACCTTCCTCGACCCGAGCATGGGCGCGCAGATCGGTCGACCGGCCGATGACGCAGCCGCGCAGGCGCGCGCTCGGCCCGATGTAGACGTGGTCGTGGCACACCGCACGCTCGACGAACGCGTCGGCCTTCACCACGACATCCGTCCCGAGCACCGTGTACTCGCGGAGGTGCGCACCCGCCTCGACCCTGCAGTTGTCGCCGATGACCACCGGGCCTTCGATGCGGGCGGTGGGGTCGACGTCGGCGCCCTCCCCCAGCCAGATGCCTTCGCCGATCCGGAACCCTTCGATATCGATGTGGACGCGCTGGTCGAGCACGTCCTGATGGGCGCGGAGATACGCCTCGAGGGTGCCGACATCCTCCCAGTAGCCGTCGACGACCGTGCCGAGCAGCGGCAGCTTCTTCTCGAGCACGGCGGGGAACACGTCACCGGCGAAGTCGACGACCTCGTCGGCGCGAATGAAGTCGAAGATGCCGGGCTCCAGGACGTAGATGCCGGTGTTCGCGGTGTCGGAGAACACTTCGCCCCAGCTCGGCTTCTCGAGAAAGCGCTCGATGGTGCCGTCGGGGCGCGTGATCACGATGGCGAACTCGAGCGGGTTCTCCACCCGCTTCAGCGCGATAGAAGCCAGTGCACCGGCGTCCTGGTGGGCTTTGACGATCGAACCGAGGTCGATGTCGGTGAGCACGTCACCCGAGATGACGAGGAACGTGTCGTCCAGCTCCTGCGATGCGTTGAGGACCGACCCTGCCGTGCCGAGCGGCGTCTCCTCGGTCGCGTAGCGCATGCGCACGCCGAAGTCGGAGCCGTCACCGAAGTAGTCGCGGATCTGGTTGGCCAAGAACGCGACCGTGACCACGATGTCGTCGAACCCGTGCCCGGCGAGGAGCCGCACGACGTGCTCCATCATCGGCTGGTTCGCGAGCGGCATCATCGGCTTGGGCTGGTTGCTCGTGAGCGGCCGCAGCCTCGTGCCCTCACCGCCGGCCAGGATCACCGCCTTCACGCTGCGATCCTCTCGTGTCGGTCTTCCCGTCCCTCGCGGAGCGCGGCCCGGGCGAGCGGGACGTACGCGAACGCCGCGTAGTAGCTGAGGACGAGCCCGCCGATCGTGAACCCCCAGGTGGCGACGAGCAGGAGGGTCCGGGGCCCTCCGGAGATCGTGTCGGCGAGCAAGAAGCCCGGGAGGGCGAACATGAGCGCCAGTGTTCCCGCCTTGCCGGCCCACTGCACGTCGATGCGCCGAGCCCCGGCTGCTGCGAGTACGAGCACCGCCACCGAGATCACGGCCTCACGCGCGAGCACGACGACGCCGACCCACACGGGAATGCTGCCGTCCACGAGCAACGCGAGCCCGGCGAAGACGAGCAGGACACGGTCGGCGGTGGGGTCGAGGACCTTGCCGAGCTCGCTCCCCTGGTCGAAGTGGCGGGCGATCCATCCGTCCACCCAGTCG